>NZ_CBFHNB010000002.1:0-67076 GCF_965657105.1 Puniceispirillum sp. (SeqCode) | reverse complement strand
CGACCTGGGGCACCAGATGGATTTGCAATGGCGGTTATGCAGGAGATTGATATTGATATGGCCGCACATACGCCTAAATCATTCGCTGATCTGGATTGCGAGTTTTATGACGTGATTATTTCCTTTTCCACAGAGGCCGATAAGGCTGCTCAGGAACGCGTGCGCAATGTAGATTGTGAAACTTTATACTGGCCGGTTGATGATTTGGCTGATTTGCAAGGTAGCCGCGAAGAGCGTTTGGTAGCTTATCGCGCGGTGCGCGATGACATTGCGGCCAAGCTTGGTATTTATCTTGATACAAAAATTACAGTAAAAGCTTGACCTTTCCCGCTTTTTTGCGCATCTCTATTGCAACTAAGCAGCTATGGAAAAGGGTCACATGGCCAAAGAAGGCGTAATTGAATTTTCAGGAACAGTCGCAGAACTGTTACCCAATGCAATGTTTCGGGTGAAACTTGACAATGATCATGAAGTGCTTGCCCATACTAGTGGTAAGATGCGGAAAAATCGTATTCGTGTGCTTGCGGGTGATAGGGTTAATGTTGAAATGACTCCATATGACCTCAGCAAAGGGCGCATAACCTTTCGTTTCAAGTAAGCTTCTGAAGCCAGCCCTCACATTTAGGGTATGGTGTTGTAAAGTGCATGATATTGCCGCTTTATATTGTGCTTGGGTTAAGCATGATATTAAAGTGCCCATATTAGGAAGTCTTGCGCGATGACCACCAAACAGAAACCTCATAATAACAAAGTGACAGGTGATGATAGCCAGCTTGTGTTGGCATCGGCCTCGCCGCGTCGGCGTGAATTACTGGCTCAGATTGGGTTATCACCGGCAATCATAGTTGCCGATATTGACGAAACCCCGCAAAAGCGAGAAAAACCTCAACCTTATGCCGTGCGTATGGCGGCGGAAAAAGCGCTCAAAACCCGTAATCAGAATGCTGAAACGGCTGATAAATTTATTCTGGCTGGCGACACTGTGGTCGCATGCGGCCAGCGTATTTTACCCAAAACCGATGATCCAGCGACGGCACGCACGTGTCTTTCTTTGCTGTCAGGGCGCCGCCATCGTGTTTATGGCGGCATCGCGCTGATCTCGCCGGATGGTCATTTGCACACCCGTCTGGTTACAAGTATGGTGCGCTTTCGCACGCTTGGGCCAGATGATATTGACAATTATATCGCTACCGACGAATGGCAAGGTAAGGCTGGTGGTTATGCCATCCAGGGAATGGCTGCCATATTCATCCAGCAGATTAGCGGATCCTATTCCAATATTGTTGGCTTTAGCTTGTTTGATATAGCGGCCATGCTGGGTGGGCAGGGTTTTGATGTCATGCATATGCCGGATATGACATGACAGGCCGGATATAACATGACAGGTCCGATCACTCATATATATGTTGACGAAGCACCAGGGCAAACGCGTGTTGCCTTTATCTGCGGAAAACCCACGGGGGCCTTGGACGCCTATGCGGTGACACCTGACTCAATCTATGAAATATGGCATCGCCGTTGGGATATGCCGACTTTATTAGGCTCAGTGCATCTTGCCCGTATCGAACAGGTTTTTAGCGCTCAGAATCGTGCCACAGCGCGTTTATATGACGATACGTCTGTAAGTGTGCGATTACGGGCAAAGGATCGGCCAAAACCTGGCGATGTGCGGCCTATAACTATCACCGCCGCCCCGCGCGAAGATAAGGCATGGCAGGCTATTCTTGGTGCGCGTCTGGTGTCGCGTTACGGTATTTTACTACCAGGAAGTAGCGGTGTTTTCCGGTCGAAAAGATTTTCGTCATCTGATCTTGGTGATGCGATGGAGTCAATGATCAAGGCAGTTCTGCCGCATGATTTTGGCTTTATTATCCGCGGGGCTGCCAGTGCGCTGGCTTTAGATGCCATGGAAGATTCGGTGAAAGCGTTGCTTCATGCCTGGCAGACAGGGACGCAGGTGACCTCTGACCAGATACATGCGGCACGTTCCCCGCATGTGATCCATGACGCTGGCACTCTGGCTGAACAGATTGCACGCTACGCCCCTGATGCCGCGCTAATCAAACCGACAGACCCTGCCGCAAGCCAGCATCTTGCCGAGACGCTCGATGAGGTGATTGATAATGCGCTGCAGGCAAGGGTGCCCTTGCCACAAGGGGGGTGTTTATGGTGTCAACGCACCCATGCTTTATGGGCGATTGATCTGGACAGCGCCGGTTATACTAACCCTAAAGCTGGTGATATGATGCAAAGTCTGGCGATGGTTGCCATACCCGAAATTATCCGCCAGATACGCATACGGGCAATGGGCGGTGCTTTGCTTGTAGATATGCCCCGGCTTGGAAATAAGTCAGGCAAAGCAATTTTGGAACAATTTGAGGATGCGTTGGCAGATGATCTGCACCCACCTGAAATTCTCGGCTTTACCCGCGGCGGTTTGTTGGAAATGCGTGTGCCATATGGCGAACAAAGCCTAGCTGATATCATGTCTGACCGCGTTGCCCAAACGGCACTTGCTGGTTTAAGGCTTGCGTCACATCGCATCGCTTCATCTCCGGTGCCAGCCGAAATCGAGCTGGCAGTTTCAGCGCCCGTATCCAAATGGTTGTCAGATAAGGGGGCACCTGCCTGCGCGGCGCTTGACAGACCGCTTCGTCTTGTAGTTTTGTCAGATCTTGCGCCGGATGCACCAGCCTATATCATGAATTGAGGCCGTTATGTCAGTATCATCAAAATCAAATTTGAAGCCGGTTAAATGTCCGACTTGTGGTGAAATGGCCAGCAATGCGGCGCGGCCATTTTGTTCATCACGCTGCGCTGATATTGATCTTGGGCGTTGGTTTCAGGGCAAATACGCCATCCCAGCGGTTGATGCAGCAGACGATACGATTATAGATGCGTTGATCGCCGAGGCCGAAGCCGATAATACGGGACAGGGCAGACGCTTTGATCATGACGATGGAAATGATGACGAGCGATAAAGACTGTTTCATTTGGTCAATTGAGGCTAGACACCGCCTTGCAAGGTCGTTATATCCGTTGAAGCCGAAGTGATCACGCATCTGTGCGTCTTACCATTGATCACCATCTCATATGTGGGGTATCAGACGATACCCAGCAAGATGACGCTAAGGCCCGGGTAGCTCAGTTGGTAGAGCAGCGGATTGAAAATCCGCGTGTCGGTGGTTCGAGTCCGCCCCCGGGCACCACTTTTTCACCTACATGACTGATATGTAAGCATTTATTGTGCTAACAGGTCAGGTGTCGTACAAAATGACGTACAATCAACCCTCATATATCCGTGTCCGTTTTGGTATTTATCACTTCGTCAGGCGTGTTCCTGCTGATGTTAAACAGCATTACCGCAGTGATAGAGTCAGTATCAGCCTTCGTACCAAGTCAGCCAAAACAGCCACTCGTTCTGCCCAGTCTATTAGCCAGCGATTAGATGATTACTGGCATGGGCTAAGATTGCAGAAGATGGATGTACCAGCATTACATCTGGTCATTGATGATAAAGATGATGTCGTGGATGACAGCCCAACGATGATGGAGGCTGTTGATATTTACCTTCGCCTCAAATCACACAAGCAGACGCCCACATTCATTCGTGCCGCTAAACGTAATGGCAAATATGTATTTGAGGGTTGTGCGAAGCATTGTAAAATATGTTATGGCTCTTAAAAGATCCTGCGCGACAGCTGTTTCGTTGGATAATTAAATATGGCAGCAAAAGTTGATTTACCATTATCCATTACCTTCGAAATTGCTTCACAATTGAGTTGAGCACGCAATCGTCCATCCGATGCAGGCCGTCGTTATGAATAGGCAATGTTCACCAGACAGTCTTTTCAGAAATCCATAAAGGTTAATTAGTCTGATTATATTAGAATCGTTGCTAGCTATGACATGCTTTTGTGAGCTAGCATTAGTAACTGCATATAAAACATTATTGGGGCTTCTTTGATGGCTAAAATACATCTTCAATTTACTCTGTTTTCAGCTTTTTATTCACCTTTAATTTCAACTATGACAGGCAGTTTTTTGGCTGAGGAAGGGTTTGAATATGATTGGAGTGTCGCTGAACCAGGGGTATCGGCTTTAAATGCGTTGGAAGATGGCACTGCACAGGTTGTGCAATCAACCATCAGTCAGGGCTTTGCATCTCTGGAAAATGGCCATCAGCCTAAGGCGCGGCATTTTGCATTAATCAACAATATGGATGGGTTTTTTATCAGCGGCCGGGATAATGATAAGAATTTTGAATGGTCGTCTCTTGAAGGTGCTGATGTGCTTGTGCATCACGGCGGTCAACCAATGACTATGTTCAAGTATGCTTGCCACAAAGCAGGTATAGATATTCATAAAATTAATATTATAGATGCCGGCAACGCCAAGGAAATGGATGCTGCTTACAGGCAGGGGCAAGGTCAATATATACATCAGCAAGGGCCTGCTCCTCAGCAGCTTGAAGCAGATGGCGTTGGCTATGTTGTTGCGGCTCTGGGGCCAATGGTTGGCCCTTGTGCATTTTCTAGTTTGGCAGCTATGCCGGAATGGTTAGAAACTGATGACGGTCACGCTTTTTGTCGTGCTTATGCGAGAACTAGGCAATATGTGGCAACCAGACCTGCCGCAGAAATTGCAATAGCCGAAAAATCTCTATTTCCACAAATTGATGAAGCGGTCTTAACGCAATGCATCCATGCCTATCAGAATATGGGGTGCTGGCCTGTAGAAATGGCCATTACTGATGCAGGATATAACGCCATGCTGGATATATTCGCATTTGATGAAAAAATTAGTCAGCGACATCCATATGGTTCTATATGTATGGGCAATTAGACGGGTTACCTATCTTGAACAGCAATCTGTGTAACAGCCCTATATAATACCTACGAGGTGGGTATGGTTCCAGCTTAGTGTTTATCACTTTGTCAGGCGTGAAAAAGCCACATTTTAAGCAGCATTATTGCTGTGACAGTCGTCTGTATCGGCCTATGCACTAAACAGCTATTATTGTACTGAGCAAATGGACGCGGAAGGTTGGGCATTGACGTTTAATCAGACACGCCTTCAGCAATCATTAAATCAGTGTCGGAACATTCTTCTCTAACAGCTTTTGCAGCTTGATACTCTTCACTATGATAAAGAATGTTTGCTGCGTCTTTGCTTTCAAACTCAATCATCATATCATGTCACGTCAAAAGCGCAGTCTATGACTTAAATATAAGGCCTATGAATGTTGAACCAAAGTGTGGCAATCGTGCATATATTGTTGGTTAGAATGCTTTAGTCACCTATTACGATGACTAAAATATATGAGTGGTGATGACGTAAACTAGAGCTCCACACGTTACCAGCGTGACCATTGCTTTCGTTAGCATGTTCCGCGCTTTTTTCCGATAGCCGGAAGATAGGCCGTTTGTGATTGAAAGTCTGCTTACGTCAAATGTTGTATCATTCATATCTTTTTGCCTTTTGTTACGGAGGCTAAGTGGCGAACTCCAGTTAATGTTCTACCTTTGTTCTTTATTTAAGTCAAGTAAGGCAGATGCTCTCTCTAGATATAGTATTTAAAGCAACCTAATGCCACTAAATATTGAATAAGAACCGAAACGTTCTCTTGTCGTTGACACAAACAATATAGCGGCAAGCGCGCCGAAACGCTGAAACTCATTACAATTTGGGCGCCATGATCCATCAGCGCGGAAGATTAAACAAGGCTGAAGCCAGTTATAGCCACGTGATCGCGTTGCAGCCTGGCTATGCCAAAGCGCCTTTCAACTTGGCTTGCACACACCATGATCTTGGTAAAAGGATTTATACCCTTGATTACGAACGGCTTACAGTTAATCAAGAAGACGAGACACACAAACTAATTACGTATCTCGATTTGGAGTGGGATAATGAATGTTTATTCCCCCAAAATAATAGGCGCAGAGTCGCATCGGCATCTAACGTGCAGGTAAGAGAGAAACTGTACCAAGGCAGTTCGCAACAATGGAAACATTATAAACCATTTTAAAAGGGCCTACTTGATGGCCTTGATGATTAGCTAAAATAATAATGTGCGCCTAGAACGCTCCGCCGCCATGCTGATATACTGACTTGGAACCCAATTTTGGGGTGATATTACTAGCTTAGCCTATTCAGAAACCTCTGTAATGCATCCCAAGATTTTTTATCAGCCTGAGCATCATAATCTCTGGAACCGGGAACAGTAAAAGAGTGCCTTGCACCTCCAAACACTTCCGCATCGTGAGGAACATTCGCCTCTTTAAGCTGATCAAGAAGAGCTGCTAAATCAGTCATCCCTGAAACAGGATCTGCTGAACCATGTAGTAAAAGAACAGGAGCCGTGGTCTGATTATAATTTTGTCCTTCTGGTGTGCCTAATCCGCCATGAAAGCTAACAAAACCATTGGCTTTTATTCCGGCCCTTGCAGCTTCAAGAACAGCCGCGCCACCAAAGCAATACCCTATGATAACAATGTTTTCTGTGTTTACACCACTGGCTTTGCCTGCGTCCATTGCAGCAGAAATTCTAGCCCTGAATTGAGCGCGGTCTTTGTAAAGTGCGCCTGTTTCTCTTCTATAGTCATCCCGACCTTCTAACTTTGCATCAACACCGAATAAATCTACAGCGATAGCGTCAAACCCAAGTTCAGACAGCATTTTGGCTCGTGATTTTTCATAATCAGTTAAGCCGTCCCAATCATGAATGATAAACACTGTACCTTTTGATGAATTTGATTTTTCAAGGTGAGCAGAGAAATTTTTGTCGCCAACCGCATAATCAATCTGATGTCCATGTCCATCTGACCAGGCGGGAGCAATAAGTGTGGAAATGACGGTAATAAAAGAGAATAGGGATAAACGAAGATTTCTCATCTGAACGCCTCAATAAATTGTGAATAGTGATACTTTATACCATAAATATAGTTTGCTGAGGCGCAGGATTTTTATTCATTTGTTCCCTGCATCATTCTTTCATGGACTGCGACCATACCTCTTGCAGACATATCGCTGACCTCCGCCGCATGCGTTTGAAGGAATTTGACCACTTCTGGGTTAGATGATGTTTGAATAACCGCAACGCCTAAATCAGTCATTTCTATTTCAGTTTCAATTTCGTCATACACTTCAAACAAAGTATCCAACGTAGGTGATTGTATCATCACTTCCGGGTTTTTGCCTTCTTGGAGTCTTGTGACCATCATTGAAACATGCGACGTAATAGCATCTCGCAATTTTACATCTTGCGCTTCGGTCGTTGTTTTTATGCCGTTTGCAAGATTAATGACCTCTCTTACTATACCCTCATGTTCTCGGAATATAGTCTTGAGGTCATTGACTTCCTGGTCAGTTGTGTCCTTGCCCTGCAAGCCTGGCATATTGACTTCATCATGTTTATGCGTATTGCCATCAGCTTTATGCGTATTGCCATCAGCCATACCAGATTGGCTGTGATGACGTTCGTGCATGGATTTATAATCATGGTCACCATTTTTATATGTGAAAAATAGAAATGACGCTCCAGCGCCAAAGCCAAAAACAAAAATGATTGATATGATGCGTTTAAGGGATTTAATTTTATATTCCATTCATAAAAAACAGGTAACGAGAACAATCATCAAACCGATTGTATAAAGCGTATTAGTGTATTCATTATATTAATAAACCGTATGAACTTTGTAGCAATGCCATCGCGTATGTCAAGAAGATGAAGTGTTTTGTGCCAGCTTCCTCTGCCATATCGGGTGGTATCATTTTAAATGTGTAATGTTTTCACCCCAAACGCTTTGTAGGACATGATCATGGCGGTGGCGGCCCACGGGGTAAGTTATACTCAGTTTTATACTCAGTGTTATGTTGGGGGTGATTAAACTTAGGTCGATAAAATTTAGGTTGATAAAACTGACCCCAGTGGGTGACGACAAACACGACTTCAAGAAGGCGGTTAAAGGGTGATTGGTTATTATTGTTGAGAGATAGTATTTATTATTGAGGGTATTTGTTATTAAGGCAAAAAAGAGAGGCGTAGTCGCACGCCTCTCTTCATTATTATGTTGTCGTTATTTATTAGGGTTCATGGTGAACATAAAGATTTGTCCACCTGCATCACCGCCATGTGCTTCTACAGAACCACTTGATTCTGGACGAGCCTGAACCACGCCAATATAGGTTTGGTCAGCGGTGCTGATTTTGCTGCGAATATCGTGGCGAGCTGTTCCTTGCAACTCTTCCATTGAATAGAAAGACCCATCAGCCTTCTTTTCAATCAAAGCAGTCACAGGCCATGAACCTGAAAATTCAGTTGTGCCTGGCTTTGTGAAAGCACCACCTAGTGCTGACACACCTGCTTCATAACGTGAGCTATACTTACCACCTGCAATCGCAAGAAGATGCGCATCAGTGACATTCATGTCATTATCGATTGTCAGCACATATTTGCGTTCGCCGAAATCGTTTCCTGAATCTTCGTCAACAATCAGATAGTCACCATCGCTAGTTTTTGCCCAATACAGGCCATCAGGTGCAACCATCTTAGCAACGCCTTTTTCCATATGGATAGAAGCATCGCCATCCTTAGTCTTACCTTCGCCACCAAGCTTTAGTGTCAATGCACCATCTACTGCTGCAACAGAACGCTTAACAGACACATCAAGGAATGCAGGAAGCTCACCGTTGGCTGCGTTCAGAGCCTTGGCAAGGTTGCCAAGGTCAAAAGCAAGCAAACCACCTTCATCAGTCATGTTCTGGAAATAACGTGCGGCTCCTGAAGGGTCAGCAGCAGGATGTTCAGTTTTGGTATCACCATTGAAGAATACATATCCTTCTGGCTGCTCATCTTCATGTTCCCACAACATCATCTCTGTGTCTTGAACAGCTAATGGCTTATCAAAACCTGACCACTGATAGGATGTAGGATAAAAACGACCGTCAAAATCGTTTGGCGCAGTAGCATCTTTCATATAGTCATCTACCATTTTCGCATCAAGCTTCACCTCAATGCCAAGGTCAGCAAATACTTCAGGGGCAAGTGCTAGGCCGTAAATCTTACCATGCAACAAACCGTTACGTGCAAGGAAAGCATCACGCTCATTTGCGGTTGCATAGTTAATTTTGCTGCCATCTGCATGACGGTCTTTCATGCCAACATAGATACGATTTGGCGCAGGTTCTTGGCCGTGATTATACCCAGCTGCCACGATAACCACATAGTCTTTATGACCTGAATTGATAGGCATGAGCTTCTCGTACCCGGTCTGGCCAAGCGCAGGAGCGGTGTAAGCCGTACGGTTAGCAATATCGACAACGACACTTGCTAGGCCAAGAGTTGCTGCTGAATCATACTTTCCAGCTGGGAACATTTGTCCGATTTCCCATTCTTCAGCTGTCAGCCATACATCATCGGAAAACCCAATGCCATCGCCATATTTATTGGCTTGCTCATACCAAGCACCGCAGAAGCTTTGGAAGAAATAATCTGCTTCACTCAACTGAAAGTCGGGCTTGAATTGCACTAAAGTTCCATCTGGACGCGTTTGGTTGCCCCATTTGCCTGAAAGGTAGGCGGGGTCAAAAGACGGTGCAGATACGATTTCGCCAAAACCGTTATATACCGTGTCAAACAGTTTTCCTGAACCTATGACCATGTCCTTTGCAATATTCTTATTGTTCATGAAATCTGCAAATTTTGCTCTGTCATAATCAATTGTGTGGATATGTGAACCTGTAAAGGAAACACCATTCTTCATCTGCCATGGGTATGTCTCAGGCTGCGGGGCGCGACCCATTGTTGCGTAAGATTCACTCTGATAGACAACCCGGACGGTTTGATCATCTGCAAGCATGGCTGCCTGACCATCTGGATAGCCTGTCAACGCCAACCCTGATTCGGCATCAATTTCACCAACAGTAGCAATGGCTTTGAAGTTTGCGAATGGGAAGTTGGTGTTTGCGCTTTCACCATCTTTTAGAGGCTTTGTTGCAAGACCAGCTTCGGGAATCAGTGCGCTTGTTTCCCCAATTGCTTTATGCGAGCCATGGCTATCAGCAACTGCTGTAAAAGTCAGTGAAGACGATAAAAGAGTGGTACTCAAAAGTGCAGTAAGTATGAACTGTTTCATTTGGAAAACCTTTTGGTGAGTTGATTTAGTAGGCGTTCGTTTTCCAATCTTTTCGTTACAATTTCATGTCTAAAATACTAAAGAAATTATACAAAATATCTTTGGCGGGGGATAACAAACACGTTTTTAAAAAGGTGGCTTGATGCCATAATCACATGGCTGATTAAACCTTTTAGTGAGTGCTAAACAGCCTCTTTTGAAAGGTTTAATTTAAGGCTGGTATACTTTAAATCTAGGGTAAACAGCGATGAGTGGTTTGAATTTTTTGATAATACTGCCACAGATAATTTTTGCTTAGTCCGGTGGACTATCACATAAGTGTAAAGGGGGTTGATGGTAAGTTAGGCTCGTGCATCAACTCCATCATTGTGGATGCAATCTTTTCACTCATAAAAACATGAGGTTGGGCCAACAAATGCCTTGTTTGGCCAGTTTCTCATTATGGAAAATGCGTTAGCAAATGTTTTCAACTGTCTTTGCCGTCATATATTGTTTGCATGCCAGCCCTGTGTCCTTAATGGCAGATGAGTTATTGAAAAAAATTGGCGCGCCCGAGAGGACTCGAACCTCTAACCTTTGCCTTCGGAGGAAATAGATTACAAATATTTTCAATTATTAACAATAATTTAGAGTGATTTCAATAGTATGTGTATATTTTGGCTATAATACGTTAAGAGAATTTTCTCAAGGCAGAGCCCCCATGTGTTGATGCCAACAAGGGTATCAAGACAGAAGCAACAATGTATCGCCCACGACCTAGCGTGACTTAGTGTATGCCACCGCATAAGCCATAAGTTTGTTATTACCTACGATAGCACTCTGTGGTAAAATTCTCGTATTAAGGAGAACTCATGAACCAACTTCACCTGTTTGAACGAGTCGACACAGTTGACGCTAAGCTTCCTGAAGCCGATTTCATTGGTGGCTTGGTAAAGTTCAAGGAATTTGGGAAAGAAACGGAGGTAATTTCACGTAACGAAACCCACTATTTCATAAATGAATACTGGACATCAGGACAGCGTCAATCCCATTCAATTCATGAGATTTCATACAGAGCCTGCTTCAAGGCGCAACTGCCTGAGTTTTTTATCAAAAGACTCACTGCATCTGGCGATGCCGTTCATGATCCATTCATGGGGCGAGGAACAACACCTGTTCAGGCAGCACTAATGGGGCGTCAAGCATTTGGGAACGATATTAATCCACTTTCTGTGTTGCTAACACGCCCTCGATTGCATCCAATAAGCCAGAAACAAATTGATGAAACACTTCTTGGACTGCCTATAAATCCTAAAAACGATATCAGTGAAGAATTGTTGGCGTTTTATCACCCTGAGACGTTAGCTGGGTTAGAGGGTTTAAAGGACTTGTTGCTTAAGCTTGCCCCGCTCTCAAATTTACAACCTGACCCAGTAATCGATTGGATCAGAATGGTTTCGATCAATAGATTGTCGGGACATTCTCCCGGTTTTTTCTCAGGCAGATCGATGCCTCCAAATCAAGCGGTTTCGATAAAGGCTCAACTTAAGATAAACGAAAAGCTAGGCTTAAGTCCGCCAGTAAGAGATATCAAAAATATAATAGGCAAAAAGTCTAAGTCTCTTTTAAGAGACGGCTGTGTTCTGAGCGAGACTAAGAGCCGCCTTTTTGTAGGATCTGCGTGGAATACAAGTGGAATCGAAGACGGCAGCGTGAAACTCGTTGTTACATCTCCTCCGTTTCTTGATATCGTTCAATATGCTGCCGATAACTGGCTAAGATGCTGGTTTGCTGGGATAGACCCCGAGCAAGTTAAAATTTCGATGCATAAAAAGGCGGAGGAGTGGACAGAAATGGTTCACTCAGTTTTAGCAGAAATGTCACGTATATTGTGCAGTGGTGGACATGTTGCCTTCGAAGTTGGTGAGGTTAGAAACAAGTCTATCTTCCTAGAGGATCTCGTCTTAGCGGCTGCCAACGGATTACCATTTGAAAAACTGGGTGTTATGGTTAACCAACAAGATTTTACAAAAACTGCCAATTGTTGGGGTGTCGATAATGGTTCCAAAGGCACGAATACCAATAGGATTGTGCTTTTGCGACGTCACTAGTGCTAGACTTAAAGAAAAAAAATTGCTTCATTACCTGCCTAAACATGAACGGTGGGTACCATGGAAAATCGTTTCAAAATCGACTGGGATGTAGACAGTCTCTCAGAAGCATTTCGTGTCACAAAAGAAGACGTGCGAGAATATTTCACAGACGGAAGAAGGGTTTCTTTTATAATCGAACGGCGCTTAAAATGGGATCACCCGGGATGGGAACTAGCTCCATCAGAGGGTGCAGGGTATGATTTGAAAGATCCAAATGGTGGTTTATGGGAGGTGAGATCGATCACTAGAGGCGGTGTTTATTTCACACCGAGTAACCAGGTCGGCTCTGGTCGAAAATTCAACGAAAGCGGCTTTCAGGAAAAACTCTCTGGCGTAATGGGTTTTATCCTGACAGACATCGAAAAGTTCCCAAGTATGGACGTGTATGTTGTTCCAGTTCAAAATGTAATTCGATGGCACCATCAAGGCACTTTAGGCGTCAATGCAAAGGTAAGCCGATCAAAGTTCTTGAATGAACTTGCAACGGACATATTGTATTAGATGAAGTATATCGCCGTTGTTATTACAGAAGACATGCTGACCTATGCTGCTTCAGTGTAAAGCTCAAGAACTCTTTTTCTACTGTCTCTTACTTGCTGTGACTGCCTCAAGTTTTTTTCAAGCCAAGCCCTGTGTTGCACCTCTCGTCTAAGTTGTTTGGTAGAGAGTGAACTGTGCGCTGCTGCTTTACGTACACAAGCATATTGTAAAGTCAGCAGTCTAAATCGCTATCTGTTTTTAACCGCATAGGCTCTGTGATAAGAAAAGCAAAATCTAACCGTAAACCTCTCTCTCAATTTGACTACGAAATTCTTCATTTAAACTAACACTCTTCTTTGAAGCTTTTTCTTTTGAGGGTTGGACTACTATGCAATCTGCTGATTTAAGCGCGAATAACGTATTTCTATAACTAGAAAACGTAGGCTTAGGATGTGCCAAACTTTCGTAAAGCTCAGTAATGCCAAAAGGTGTTTCCCCTGGCATCTGACACAAAAGTTTTTCTACTATTTCAATCAAAAAAAGGCTGGGGCTTAGTCGCCGCTTTGAAAGTAACTGTTTGTAATTCTCTATCACAACAATCTCTTTCTTTTTTATTTTTTTTGCCAATGCTTTTAATTTTTGAAGCAAGAGTTAATTAGAATAAGTTTATATTTTTTAGCAAAAAATAATATATGTAAAAATTACTAGTAATTTAAGTATCTTTTTTAACATCCCCGTTTCCTACAATTTTGATCCGGAGGTGCGAAATGATTCGTTATAGCTTTTGGGCACAAGCTCTAATTTTAAGTTTTGTTGTGATTTTCATTCTATCATTTGCAGCCTTAATTTTCGTGCTGGGACTCTAATTATGAATAACGAAAATCAAGCGCCATATTCTGACGAAATCGATTTATTGGAATTTTTCCAAACTATTTGGGATGGCAAATTCAAAATCGCTGCTGTCATTGTGATGGCTGTTTTGGGTGTTTTAGGTTTTTTCTTCACCCAACCAGCGCCGTCGTTCATTGCAAAAACTGAGGTAAAGCCAATCACATCTGATATGGCTAACCCCTATCAGATATCGAACTCTCTTGGTTTTTTTGAGGTTGAACCCGCTAATTTAAGAAATTTGTTCTTAGAGCAGATTGACACTAGATTGCTGTTTGAAGACGCCTTTCGTAAGCATGATGTTTTAGACAAAAATGATTACGAAACAGAAACAGACTTCAACAAAGCTATTGTTAAACTTGCAGCAGGTATAAGTTTGCTGCCCCCAATAAATGTTGATGGAACAGCTAAAGGCGAGAGCCGCAGGCATTGGACAATAGAATTTGAGTTCAATGATCAAGAAAAATGGTTAAATGTGCTGGCAGATGTGAAAGTGAATGCTAACAAAAATGTCAGAGAGATTATTAAAGCTGATTTCACAACAACGCTAGCGGCAGCTCAAAAGAAGAAGACGTTTGAGAGGGAAGACATATCAACCGCTATTGAGAACACAAAACTTGATTTTTATAAAGAAATGAAAGAGTTCGAGTTGAAGCAAGGGTTTGAACTTGAGGATGTACAAACTCAAATCAAAAATGTTGTTGTTGATTATGAAATATCTACGAAAAACAGATTAGCATTTTTGCGGGAGCAAGCGGCAATAGCACGCAAATTGGGAGTGGCAAAAAACACTATTGAGGCTCAAACATTCAATGCTCAGAACGGAATGGTTGCCAACGTTAAAACTGACACTCCCTTTTATCTGCGTGGTTTTGAAGCAATTGAAAAGGAGATTGAGCTAATTGAGTCGCGTGATGATAAGGGAGCGTTTACAAGCGGCTTGCTTGAGCTGGAGCAGAAAAAAAGAGCTTTAGAACAAGATAGAACACTACAGCGTGTTGAAAAAAATAAAGAGTTTTTAGATGCGCTAGTTGAGTTAGAGAAAAAGAAACGCCAGCTAGAGCAGGACAAAACGCTTGAACGGGCTGAAGTATTGTTTGCTGACACCCCTGTGATGAGGGGGGATGACTTTTCTGCTGTAGTGATGACAGTTGCAGCAACAGAGTTTGAGATCAAAAGCAATCGATTGATGATGCTAGTTATGGCTGTTATGTTGGGCGGAATGATTGGTACAGCCTATGTGCTAATCGTTAATGCGATGCGAAAGCGTAACGAGAAAGTGGCTTAGCGGCACACAGCAATTTAAGCGTCATACAACCTGTTTTAGGGATTTTGCGCTGTTATGCTGTTGCGTGAACTTTTGTGATGCTTTGTAAAGCATTTTTGAACTGGTTTAGTGCCCACTTTTAATGCCTTGCTTGCGTTGCTTTAGAAAAAAACGGCCAAACTACAAATTGTAGTATAGTCAAAACTATACTTCATCGCAAAAGCAGTTCTTGTTTAATCTATTGATAACATGTGAAGAATTGGTGCACCCGAGAGGATTCGAACCTCTGACCTCTGCCTTCGGAGGGCAGCGCTCTATCCAGCTGAGCTACGGGTGCGTTCATTCATATGGACAGGCTCAAGACATACACTGTGCGCCAGCCAAAGCCAAGCCCCAACTAAAGCCAAGCCCCAACTAAAGCTTTTAGCATCAATGGAAATAGGTGCCGCAATATTTTGTCAAAACTATCCTATCAAAATGGTTATGGCCTGTTTGCCAACCATAATGCCGCCAACCATAATGCCGTCAATCGCTATGACGCCAGCGACTATGATGTCAAAGCCAGAAACACATCTTCAAGGTCGGATTCCTGCGTGCTGACATCGCCGATTTCAAGCCCCAAAGCGGTAACTTTGCTGATGATCGCGCCAGCGCTGATTTCACGTGGGTTGAACTGGATTTTTAATATGCCATCCTGCCATATGGCTCCAAGCCGGATCAGCGCCTTGGGTAAAGGATCGGGCGGTGGCGAGGTCAGCGTCAGATGCAGATCCTTGACGCTGGTTTCCTGCATCAATTCATGTTTGGGCTTTGACGTGATGACATTACCTTTGTCGATGATCGCCACATGGTCACACAGTGCTTCGGCTTCTTCCAGATAATGCGTTGTCAGCACCACGGTCACGCCGCTATCGCGCAAGCTCAGAATATTGTCCCACAGGCGCTGGCGCAATGATACATCAACGCCAGCTGTGGGCTCGTCAAGCACCAGAATCGGTGGGCTATGCACCATGGCTTTGGCAACAAGCAAGCGCCGGCGCATACCGCCTGATAATCGCCGCGCATAAAAATCAGCCTGTTCGGTCAGGCTGACCATATCCAGAATTTCATCAACACGGCGCTCGGATTTTGGCACGCCAAACAAACCTGACATCAGTTCCAGCGTTTCCCGCGGGGTGAAAAAGGCATCAACATTCAGCTCTTGTGGCACGATGCCGATATTGGCGCGCGCCTGGCGGGGATGTTCATCAATATCGGTGCCCCATATGCTGATATGGCCTGCTGATTTGACGACCGTACCCGCCATGATATTGATAAAGGTTGATTTCCCCGCGCCATTCGCCCCCAATAGGCCAAACACGCAGCCCACCGGAATATCCAGATCAATGCCTTTCAGCGCTTCTTTGGGATCGTTGCCTGTGCTGCCATAGGTTTTTGCCAGCCCGCGTGCCGTAATCGCCATGCCATTTTCTGGGGCATCGGTAAACCGGACTCGCATAGGTGATGATATGGGTGATGACATGGTATAATTCCAAAAGCGAACGCATGAATTCAATAGGGGGTTGGTTAGATTGATACAACCACTGCCATATTTATAGACCGATCATACATCATGCGCCACTGCGAATCATGACGCTGTTCATCAGATATAAACAGGGTTGATCAATATGATCAAAGACGCCTTTATATTTGAGCCTTTATATTTGAGCCTTTATATTTGTGTATTTGATATGCGGGTCTTGCAAATAAATTGGGTCATGCAGGGTGAAGTGATTGCATCGTTGCGGCGCGCGCGATAGATTTCACTCATCACATGCGTGGTAAGGGCAGTTGCCTGGTCTAGGCTCCATAAACATACCCACGCCAGATTTTCTGTCTGCGCTGGTGAAAAGGATTATAATGTCAAACCAAGAAAATATGTCCGAAGCTACAGCCGAAGATATGGCTGTAATCCCAACAAGTCAGAACCGTGTATCCTGTAATGGTGGTGGGGGTACACTTGGGCATCCGCTAGTATGGTTAACGCTTGGCACAGATGATAAGGTCGTGTGTCCTTATTGTTCGCGCACCTTTGTAAAATCAACGGCTGAGAATAGCTAAGCGCTACAGGGCAAACCCACACAGCAGATACGGTATCTGGGGATATGATGATGAATGATGACACGGGGACAGTGAATGATATAGGCGGTCAGAAAGCACGACTTTTGCTGATTGATGGTTCGGGCTATATTTTTCGTGCTTATCATGCCTTGCCAATGATGACCCGCGCTGACGGCACGCCGGTTAATGCTGTCTATGGGTTTACCTCTATGCTGATGAAGCTGGTCGATGACATGATGCCAGATCATGTGGCGGTGGTGTTTGACACTTCACGGCAGACCTTTCGTTCAGACATCTATCCAGAGTATAAAGCCAACCGCTCGGCACCACCTGAAGAATTGATTCCGCAATTTGCTCTTGTTCGCGAGGCAACCACCGCGCTGAGCTTGCCAATGATGGAAGCGTCTGGCTTTGAAGCTGACGACCTTATCGCTACCTATGCGGCGCTAGCCGAAGATGCCAATATGGAAACCATCATCGTGTCTTCTGACAAAGATTTGATGCAGCTGGTGCGCGGTGATGTGACCATGCTTGACCCGATGAAACAGCGCCGCATTGGTGTAGCTGAGGTCGAAGAAAAGTTTGGTGTTACGCCGGATAAAGTTGTCGATGTACAGGCCTTGGCAGGTGATACGTCTGATAATGTTCCTGGTGTTCCGGGCATCGGTGTGAAAACCGCTGCCGAACTCATCAATATCTATGGTGATCTTGAAAGTCTTCTTGCACGTGCAGACGAGATAAAACAGCCCAAACGCCGCGAAAATTTGATTGCTTTTGCCGAACAGGCGCGCATCTCGCGACAGCTTGTCTTGCTACGTGAAGATGCACCAACACCATTAGAAATGGACGCAATGAAAACGCCGCCACGTAATATGGATGTGCTGAAAGCGTTTTTGGTTGAACAGGATTTTAAGCGTCTGCTTGTCCGGATTGGTGCTTCCGTCGATGCCACAAACAAGGCGTCAACTCCGGCAGTGCGGTCAATGGGCGGGACCTTGCCAACAAATGCGAATCAAGATGAGACAGCCAAGCATAGCACCATTGAGGCGATACATGATGCGCAGAATTTGCGAAATAGTGAGGCTAATTACACGCTTGTCACTGACCGCGAAGCCTTGGTGGCATTTCTGGGTAAAGCGCGCAAGCAGGGTTTTCTGGCAGTTGATACTGAGACCACGGGTTTGAATGCGTCGGCGGTTGATCTGGTTGGTATATCGATGGCAATAGCACCAGGTCAGGCTTGTTATGTCCCGTTGCGGCATGGGGCGACAAATGACAGCGTGATGGGCAATGGCGTGGCTGTGCAAGGTGGTCTTGATTTTTCGGATGAAGATGCGCCAGCCAATTATCCGCAGCTTGATTTCGAGACCGCCATGGCCGAAATCAAACCTCTTTTTGAAGATCCGGCAGTGCTGAAAATCGGGCATAATTTGAAATATGATGCTCATGTGCTTATGCGCCCTCGTAATGGCGGCATAAATCTGGCGCCTGTTGACGACACGATGTGCCTGTCATATGTGCTGGATGGGGGGCGTGTTGAACGTCATTCGATGGATTATCTGGCAGGTCACTGGCTTGACCATTCAACGATTAAATTTTCTGACGTCTGTGGCAAAGGTGCTAAACAGATACTGTTTAGCGACCTCGCCCCCGAAGCGGCGCTTGATTATGCGGCTGAAGATGCTGACATCACCTTGCGGTTATGGATGATCTTGAAACCTCGCCTTGCAGGCGAAAAAGTGGCTTCGGTATATGAACGCCTTGAACGTCCGCTTATTCCGGTATTGGCGCAGATGGAAAATTACGGCATCAGGGTTGATCGCTCTATTCTGGCGCGCATGTCGAATGATTTTGCCACACGTATGGAAGTGCTGGCACAGGATATTCTGGCATTGGCTGGCGAAGATTTTAACATCGCATCACCTAAACAGCTGGGTGAAATTCTATTTGATAAAATGGGATTGCAAGGTGGTAAAAAAGCCAAAACCGGCGCTTATTCAACCTCGGCAGATGTGCTTGAAGACCTGGCGGCATCAGGTGTTGAAATTGCCAGCAAAGTTTTGGATTGGCGTCATCTAGCCAAACTCAAATCAACTTATGCGGATGCGTTGGTCGAATGTATTCTGCCTGAAACAGGTCGCGTGCATACATCATTTTCAATGGTAGGCGCGTCAACGGGCCGGTTGTCCTCGTCTGATCCGAATGTCCAAAACATTCCAATTCGGACCAATGAAGGGCGTCAAATTCGGACAGCCTTTATCGCGGCAGAGGGGTGTAAGCTGATTTCGGTGGATTATTCGCAGATCGAATTACGTCTGGTTGCGCATGTGGCGGGCGAGCAAAGTATGATTGAGGCGTTCAAGGACGGTATCGATATTCATGCCCGCACAGCGTCTGAAGTGTTTGGCATTCCTCTGGATCATATGGATTCGGAAACACGCCGCCGGGCAAAGGCAATCAATTTTGGCATAATCTATGGTATTTCGGCATTTGGTTTAGCGCGTCAATTATCCATTCCGCAAGGTGAGGCACGTGATTATATAGCCTCTTATTTTGAAAATTTCCCGGGTATTCGCGCCTATATGGAACGTATCAAGACCGAAGCGCGCGAAGACGGGTTTGTCGAAACCCTATTTGGACGCCGGATACATATTACCGGAATGGCAGGTGGCAGTGCGGCGCATCGTGGTTTTGCCGAACGGCAGGCGATCAACGCACCTATTCAAGGCAGTGCGGCGGATATTATCAAACGCGCCATGATACGCATCCCGCCAGCCTTGCAGGCTGCGGGTATTAAGGCCGATATGCTGCTTCAGGTTCATGACGAACTGATTTTCGAAGCGCCAGCGGCTGATGCTGACAATGCAGTGAAACATATCACCCGCATCATGGAAGCTGCTGCCGCACCGGTGGTTGATCTGAAAGTGCCATTGGTTGCCGAAGCGGGTATTGCCGATAGCTGGGCTGATGCGCATTAATGGGCAGATTAAGGCGTAAATTAGGCTGATTCTGCTGTTAACTTGCCCCATATTAGCCTTGATCGATTGCTATCTGTAAAGTCTTCTAGATGCCGGCAAGCCAAGATAGGCTGATATCTGACCGGAATGAGGCTAAACTGGAGCGCATGGAGAGTGGGTGATGGCTAATCGGATTGCACTTGTTGATGATGATCAAAATATTCTGACATCAGTTTCGCTGATGCTTGAGTCGGAAGGCTTTGATGTTGATTGTTATAATGATGGCGAAGCAGCTCTTCAGGGGTTGGCGCGCCAGCCTGTTGAACTGGCTGTTCTTGACATAAAAATGCCGCGTATGGATGGTGTCGAATTATTGCAGAAAATACGCAAAAATTCCCAACTTCCAGTGATTTTCCTGACCAGCAAAGATGACGAGCTTGACGAAGCACTTGGTTTCGGAATGGGGGCTGACGATTATATCACCAAGCCTTTTTCCCAGCGCCTATTGCTTGCGCGTATTCGGGCGGTATTGCGCCGTGCAACCGAAGGTGTGATGGATACCGCCGGCCCCAATGTCATTCATCAGGGCAATCTGATCATGGATCCTGACCGTCATTTGTGCAGCTGGAAAGGGGAAGAGGTCAAATTAACAGTTACTGAATTTTTGATCTTGCAGGCACTGGCATCACGCCCTGGTATGGTTAAAAACCGTGATCAACTTATGGATGCAGCTTATGGCGAATCCATTTTTCTCGATGACCGCACCATTGACAGCCACATAAAGAGACTTCGCCGTAAAATTAGGGCACATGATAACGCGTTTGACGGGATCGAAACCCTGTATGGTATCGGCTATAAATATAAGATAGCTTAGTACGAATCGAAACCAAGCTCTATGGCCTGCAAATAGGGGCTTACTTTTGCTTTGGCGATTGGATGTGTGGAATATGTGAGCGGGAGTAAGTTCATTTTAATGAACAGCATAATAGGTCTAGCAAAGACATGTTTTAAACGACTAGGTAAACTCTGTTTGGCACCGTTCCGAATGAGCCGCCTGAGCGCTCGGATTATGGCCATAATGCTATTCCCGCTAGCGGTGTTTCTGGTCGGGTTACTTTCGATTGACCAATATCGAACGACGCTCATCATGTCCGAATTTACGGCCCTAGAACGTCAAGGCTTTACGCTGGCACGATCACTTGCCCTTGCCGAAGCTGAGCTTGATGTCGGTGTGGCGCGGCGCAAGTTATCACGTCGCACCATGAATCATCTTATTCCTTTGGTTGGTTTTGGCTCTGAATTACGGGCGCGCGTTTTTCAGCCGGATGGTTCGCTTTTGGCGGATACGGTAAGACGTGGGTCTGCGCGCGTGCAGACTAATTTACGCCGTCGCGATGGCACCCCTTGGCGTATAAAAATGAAACGCCAGATCCATCACATGATGACGCATGTGACAGCTATGATGAACAATTCAAGCGCGTTGCCACGTTATACTGAACAGGTCAAACAACACGCTGGTCATTATCGTGAAGTGCAGTCTGCCTTGCGGGGTGAACCCATGCGGATGCTTCGTCTGGATCGGCGTAGCAATATGGTGCTGTCAGTTGCTGTACCTATTCAGGATGTCCGTCTGGTTCGTGGTGCTCTATTGGTGTCGATTGGCGGCGGCAAAATAGAAAAAGAACTTGCCGATGTGCATATTGTCTTTCTTGAACTATTCATTGCGGTTCTGCTTGTCACTATAGGCCTCAGTGCATATTTGGCACGGTCGATAACGACGCCGATAACCCAGCTTGCCAATGCGGCTGAAAATCTACGGCGCAGTAGCAATCTGTCGGCACGTTTGCAACGCTTGCCTGAACGCAAAGATGAAATCGGGCAATTATCCGAATCCTTTATCGATTTAACAGATGAGTTGCAAAAACGTATGCAGGCGACAGCAGGGTTTGCAGCCGATGTGGCGCATGAGCTGAAAAATCCACTTTCGTCCTTGCGCAGTGCCGCCGAGACGATCAGTCGTATTTCTGATCCGGTACAACAGCAAAAATTAATGAATGTGATCTTGCAGGATGTAGAGCGACTCAACCGCCTGATCACTGATATTTCACAAGCCAGCCGCGTTGATACAGAAATAGCTGATGGACAGGGGCACGAAATCAATATTATTGAGCTTGTTGAGAATTTTGTTCAGATGCGCCGCCAAAGTTTTGCCGATCACAGCATTCATCTTGACCTACATGATGAACCATTAATGACGCGTATTCATGAAGGCCGGATTGTGCAGGTCATTGATAATGTTCTTGCCAATGCAGTGTCTTTCAGCCCGCCTAAAGGCGAGATATTCATCACTGTCACACCTGTTGCGTCAAACAAGGTTGCCATAACAATTCGCGATCAGGGACAAGGCATTCCCGAAAACCGGCTCGATGCCGTTTTCGCCCGCTTTTATTCTGAACGGCCATCAGGTGAGGTTTTTGGCGAGCATTCAGGTCTTGGCTTGTCGATTGCACGGCAGATTGCCGAAGCACATGCTGGCACATTAACCGCTAAAAATAGCGATAAAGGCGGTGCCTGCTTTACGCTGACCTTGCCATTGGTATAGACTTAACTCATGAATGAAACATCCATTGATATTCACCTTGTTCTGGTTACGGGCGTATCGGGCGCAGGCAATTCGACGGCACTGAAAATTCTTGAAGATAGTGGATGGGCGGTTGTTGATAATCTACCCTTGGCATTGATCGATCCTTTGATAGCTATGGAAGTTGAAACGGCTGGACGGAAACTAGCTATTGGGCTAGACGCGCGCACTAGCGGCTTTGATATTGATCCTGTTAAACGTTTGGTGGAAAATGTCCGCGGTCGTCTTGGTAACGCTGTAAGGCTGGTATTTCTCACTGCTTCGCCTCAGGATTTAAATAGGCGCTATAATGCGACGCGGCGACAACATCCACTTGCCCCGCATCTCGATCTTGCCCCGCATCTCGATCTTGCTGATGCCATCGATCATGACGCTAAGCGCATGCAGGCGGTGGCCACTTTGGCTGACATTTCAATTGACACTACCGGCCTTGCGCCAGCTGATCTACGGCGACAGTTGCTGATCTCACTGGAGATTGAAAGCAATAGCCCGATACCTGTGAAGCTTCAGAGCTTTTCCTATCGACATGGTGTTCCTGAAAGCGCTGATATTGTTTTGGATATGCGTTTCGCTCAAAACCCACACTGGGCTGAAGGGCTTCGTATGCAAACAGGTATGGATGATGACATTGATTCATTTTTAAAAGCTGATGAAGCTGTGCAAACTGTTATCAAGCATTTCAAGGCGATGTTGGCACCTATGCTAGCGCGGATGTCGGCCGAAGGTCGCGCACAAATATCGATCGCATTCGGATGTACTGGCGGCAGACACCGATCTGTCTGGGCAGCAGAGCATATTAGGCAGTGGCTGATTGAAAATGGTCATCAAGCATCGATAATACATCGTGAACTTCATGCCCACTCATAATACGCTTATTAATGACGCTCTGAACAAATACTTAGGCAATTAATCAAGCATACCTCTTTTAAAAAATCACCAATTAGGTTACATCCTAACCAATCATTTATCAAAGGATGTTTAACATGCCGCAAGATTATATTATTACTGATATCAGCTTGGCTGATTGGGGTCGGAAAGAACTCTCGATTGCAGAAACTGAAATGCCTGGCCTGATGGCATTACGCGACGAGTTTGGTGCTGCAAAGCCACTAAAAGGTGCGCGCGTTGCTGGTTGTTTGCATATGACGATTCAAACAGGTGTATTGATTGAAACCTTGGTCGCCCTTGGTGCCGATGTACGCTGGTCTTCATGTAATATATATTCAACTCAGGATCAGGCCGCAGCGGCTATCGCTGAAGCGGGGGTTCCCGTTTTTGCCAAAAAGGGTGAAACCTTAGCTGAATATTGGGAGTATGTTGACCGCACATTCCAATGGTCGAATGGCGAAACAGCCAACATGATCTTGGATGATGGCGGCGATGCAACCATGTATATCCTGCTTGGTGCACGCGCTGAGGCAGGTGAAACCGTGCTTGCACATCCAGCAACTGAAGAAGAAGAATACCTAAAGGCACAGCTTGAAAAACGTTTGGCCGCTAGCCCGGGCTGGTTTACCAAGCAGCGTGATGCCATCAAAGGTGTATCCGAAGAAACAACCACTGGCGTCTTGCGCCTTTATCAGTTGGCTGAAGCAGGTGGCTTGCCATTTCCAGCCATCAATGTGAATGACTCGGTTACCAAGTCAAAATTCGACAATCTTTATGGCTGTCGCGAATCTCTGGTTGATGCTATTCGCCGTGCTACCGATGTGATGTTGGCTGGCAAGGTTGCTGTTGTTGCTGGTTTTGGTGACGTTGGCAAAGGTTCGGCAGCATCCCTTCGTCAAGGTGGTGCGCGCGTTATGGTAACCGAAGTTGACCCTATCTGCGCATTGCAGGCTGCGATGGAAGGTTATGAAGTTGTGACCATGGAGCAGGCCGCCCCTAAGGCAGATATCTTTGTGACCGCGACTGGCAACCGTGATATCATCACAGTTGATCATATGCGTGAAATGAAAGATCGCGCCATTGTGTGTAACATTGGCCATTTCGACAATGAAATTCAGGTATCAGCTCTGAACAATATGGTTTGGTCAGAGGTGAAGCCGCAGGTTGATGAAATCGAGTTTCCTGATGGCAAGCGTATGATTCTGCTGGCTAAAGGCCGTCTTGTAAATCTTGGCTGTGCGACGGGTCATCCATCATTCGTGATGTCTGCCAGCTTCACCAATCAGGTGTTAGCGCAGATGGAACTATGGAACGAGGCCGAAAAATACGAAAACAAGGTTTATACATTGCCACGCCACCTTGATGAAAAGGTTGCCGCCTTGCATTTGGAAAAGGTTGGCGCGTCTTTGACAACCTTACGGCCTGATCAAGCCGACTATATCGGCGTTGAACAGCAAGGGCCCTTCAAAAGCGAACAATATCGTTATTGATACATTCATAAGGTCGCTTGATGGCTATTGTAAAACTTGACTTGCAAGATCTGGCCGCAACCGAAAGGTTGGGCCAGTTTTTGTCTCAAGACTTAGCCGCTGGTGATGTGATTGCATTATACGGGCCGCTAGGTGCGGGTAAATCGGCTTTGGCACGGGCGTTGATTAGCAAGCTTTGCCCCTATGAAGCTGATATTCCAAGCCCTACCTTTACGCTGGTGCAGACCTATGACATGCCTGATGGCACCCCCCTATGGCATCTTGACCTCTATCGTATAGAATCACCTTATGAAGCGCTCGAACTTGGTATTGAGGATGCGCTACTTGACGCTGTCTGTCTGATTGAGTGGCCTGAACGGCTTGATACCTTGTTGCCCGATAATTGTTTATCGATCCACATCAATCCCGTTGGTGATTCGCTGGATAGCCAGATGCGGCAGGTTGAGATTGGCGCCCCGCTCAGATGGGATGCTCGTATTGATGCTCTTGCCACGCTCTTTGCAAAGCCTAGCGCATAGACCGATTACGGCTTTAGAAAAGCCAAGATAATCAATATTCTTGCAGTATTTTCAATGCTTGCTCGCATTTAAGAGCGCTTACTTTTATAGTGTTTTTATGCGCGCTTCGTCTGTCTATAACATTCCGGCAGGAACCCCCTTTGCAAAAGAGCTTGCCAAGGGTGTTGTTCAGCTCGCATCTAACCCAACTAATCTGGCGCGTGCGATTGTCATGGTGCCATCCCAGCGGGCAGCACAGGCGTTACGAAGTGCTTTTCTCGATGTCACCTCAGGACAGGCAACATTATTGCCGCGCATGATACCGATTGGTGATCTTGCAGATGATGTAGCTGACATATTTCCAGAGCTTGATGGGGGTGCAGACACCGTGATGTTGCCGCCGGCAATTTCGCCTTTGCGCCGCCAGATGATGTTGGCCAAATTACTGGGTGGGTTCAAACTTGGCGGCCAAACACCTACCTACCCACAAGCCATGATGCTTGCCCATACGCTTGGTCAATTGCTTGATCAGCTTTATAATGTTGATGCCAAACCCGATCAGTTGCGTGACATGTTGCCTGAACGTTATTCGGCACATTGGCAGGATATCATCAAACTCCTAACTATTCTGGTTGATAACTGGCCAGCAATTTTGGATTCAGAAAATGTTATGGATGGTGTCGATCGGCGTAACCGGCTGATCCGCGCGCGTGTAAAAGCATGGCAGGATAATCCACCCGAAAATCTTATCGTTATTGCTGGATCGACAGGTTCGATCATTGCGACGCGTGAACTTATTCGTTGTGTGTCCGATTTGCCAAATGGTCATGTTGTTTTGCCTGGCTTGGATGGTGGTGCGGTGCCTGAATGGGACGCAATTAGCCATGATAGCGGTCATCCACAATATCAGCTTGCACAGCTTTTGCATTTTATGGATATCACACCATTGGATGTTCAGAACTGGGTATCCAATCCCGAAAGCAAGCCTGCAACAAGCGCACGGCGTGATCTGATGCGTGAAGTGTTCCGCCCCGCATCAACGACAGCAACGTGGCGGCAATTGGCCGAGGACAGGCCCGATCTTGGCCGTGATGCTCTGCAAGGGCTACAAGTTATCGAAACGCATGACCGGCGCACCGAAGCGGGTTTGATCGCGGCTGATTTGCGGGCAACGCTTGAGCATGAAGACCAGACGGCGGCACTGATTACGCCGGATCGACATCTGGCCGAGGCGGTGATCGCTGAACTGGCGCGCTGGAAAATCAAGATTGATGATTCGGCAGGCACAACCCTTCTTACCCATCGGGCAGGGGCGTTTTTGCAGTTGCTGGTAGAGGCGATGCAGGAAAATTTTGCGCCATTGGCATTGCTTGGTGTGCTTAAGCATCCTTGTGCGGCAGGTGGCATGGCACAGGCCGATTTTCGTGCTAAAGTTAGACACATTGAAAAGCTGTTTCTGCGAGGTCAAAGGCCAGCCCCCGGTCTTGAAGGGTTAGCTAGTGCCATTGGTGATGACAAAGGCTTAAAGGATTTTATAGCGATCCATATTGCGGCTCCTTTTGCCCCCCTTATAGATGCGTGGCAGGCGCCAGCCCCAACCATGGCAAGCCTTGCCCGCGGGCTAGGTCAGACTGCCGAAATGATGGCAGCGCAGACTATGTGTCTGTTATCTCATGGGTGTTTGTCATCTGATGGACAGGATGCAAAAACGCCAATCGCCGATAAGAATGACGGTGCTCTTCATCTATGGGGCAATCAAGGCGGCAAGGCCGCTGCCGACCTGTTAAAAAATATGGTCGAGCATGGGCATGATCAAGCGGTGAACGCCACGGATTTTGCGCAAACGTTAGTGCAAATCATGCAGGACATAACAGTTCATGCTGTCCAGCAATCGCATCCAAGGCTGGCTATTCTGGGGGCAGTGGAATCGCGGATGCAAACCGCCGATCATTTGATAGTTGCTGGCTTTAACGAAGGTAACTGGCCACCGCAACCGCATAGTGATCCGTGGATGAACAGCGATATGCGCAAAGCCGTTGGTTTGCCGCCACATAACTGGCGTACCAGCCTTAGTGCGCATGATGTCTATATGGCAATTTGCAACCCAAAGGTCACGATCACCCGTGCGCAGCGCCAGAATGATGCGGCGACGATCCCAAGCCGCTGGCTACAACGGATGAATGTTGTGCTATCGGCGCTTGGCATTGCCAAAGCGCTTGATCGTGGTGATGAAAAGTTTGAATGGCTTGCGATATTAAATCCCAAAACTATACCAAACCGCATAAAGCGTCCGGCGCCAAAACCGCCACTAAGCGCGCGGCCACGAAAGTTTTCGGCTACCGAGATCGATATGTGGATCAATGATCCATACGCGCTTTACGCCAAGAAGATTCTAAAGCTTCGTCAGCTTGATGATATTGACCGCCCGCCGGATGCGGCTTTGCGCGGCACATTATTTCATAATGTGCTTGCCGATTTTACCCGTATATTTCCTTCTGGGTCTTTGCCTGATACCGCGTATCAAGACTTACTAGCCATAGGTAAAACGCATTTTGCCGATCAATGGGCAACGCCTGATATTCGTTATTTCTGGTGGCCTAGATTTGAGATGGTTGCAGGTTGGATCATTGAAACCGAAACGCAGCGCCGTGATGATCTTGCTTTTATATATGCCGAAAAGAAAGGCAGCACCATATTGACGGGGCCAGCAGGCCCAGTTGAATTATCGGCGCGTGCTGATCGATTAGAAAAAACCAAGGACGGCACATGGCACATAATTGATTATAAAACCGGTATTGCTCCATCAAAAACCAAGGTTGCTTCAGGTCGCGCTACCCAGCTACTGGTCGAAGCCTTGATCGCATGGGATGGCGGTTATGATGATAAGCCAGGTTGCGATATTGCCAAGATGCAATATTGGAAACTAAGTGGTCGTAAAGACAAGATTGGTGATATTTACGATGTGTTGCCTGATGATGGGTCGCCGGAAAGCACCCGCGACATGATGCAGTCGCTGATCACGCTGTTTGATGATCCCGAAGCCACCTATCCGGCTGAGCCAAACATAAAATTCAAGCTATCCTATAATCCTTACCGGCACCTAGCGCGGATAAGTGAATGGCAACAGGAGGGGCATGATGAATGATCTTATTCAGCGTGCCAGTATCGAACAGGCGCGTGCATCTGATCCGATAGCGTCGGTCTTTGTTTCGGCTAATGCCGGAACAGGCAAAACCAAATTATTGACTGATCGGGTTCTGCGTCTGCTTTTGTCAGGTGCTGAAGCTGACGGTATTCTATGCGTTACCTATACACGGGCGGCGGCGGCTGAAATGCGTAACCGTATTTATGCGCGGCTGGCCAGGTGGGCTGTTATTTCGACCGCTGATCTAACCAAGGATCTGCAAGCAATGGGAATTGTTGCGCCATCACAGGGAAATATTCGTCTGGCGCGTATGCTGTTTGCCAAGATACTTGATAATGACAATGGGCCGCGTGTTGAGACTGTGCACTCATTTTGTCAGTCCATTTTGCGTCGCTTTCCGATTGAAGCTGGCATTGCACCCAATGCAAAGCTGGCAGACGATGCCGAACAGGATCGTCTTAAATCAATTGCCAAAGTGGTGGTGATGAACAGCCATGAACCTGCAATACAGATGGCCGTGGCAACGATTGCCAACCAAAGTTCCGAAGGGCAAGCCACTGAAATCCTCACCGCTTTCTTGCGGCGTGTGCCTGAGCTTGACGATATCGATATCTTATCCCGCTTACAGGCACATTTCCGCGATGATCTTGGTTTGCCTGAGACGGATTCTGTAACACAGCACATTGCAGAGGCATTGGCAAAAATCGATGATGAGGCCTTGCGCGCGGCGGCGGCGGCTTTGCAGAATGCCAAAAGTGAAACCCAGCGCGATCGTGGTGCCGCGTTTTTTGCGTGGTTGGCACTTGATGACGAAATGCGCATTGCTAGGTTGAATGTGCTGGTTGATGCGCTGTTCACGGCAAAGGGCCCACGTGCTGAACGGGGTCTGTCCAATGCTGACATTCGTGCTGAATACCCTCCCATTGTCGATGTTCAGTGTGCGGTCATTGATATTCTGATCCCCATTTTACATATGATGGCAACGGATCGGTGCCGCGAGTTGACCACGGCATTATATATTTATGGGGCGGCGTTCCAGCGTCATTATCAGCGGTTGAAAGAAAGTCGTGGTCTGCTCGATTATGATGATTTGATCGCTGTGACCAACCGTCTTCTTGCCCGAAGCGAAGCTGCACAATGGGTCGCGTGGAAACTTGATAATGGTATAGGTCATGTTCTGGTCGATGAAGCACAGGATACAAGCCCCGCGCAATGGACTTTGTTGCTTCACCTTGTAGAGTCATTCTTTGACGGCAGTGACATGCCTGTTGCGGCCAACTCTGTTCTTTCGGAAACAGCCGATATGGATATCTCACCGCGCAGTGTTTTTGCCGTTGGTGATTTTAAACAGTCAATCTATTCATTTCAGGGTGCTGATCCAAAGGTGCTTGGCGAGAATCGTGCATTGCTTCGCAATAAAGCGGTGGCGGCTGACATTGATTTTAGGGCTTTGTCTTTATCGGTGTCGTTCCGGTCAACGGCGCCCATTCTTGGCTTGGTCAATGATTTGATCCCTGACCTTGACGGCATTGAGGATTTTGTGAGCCATGATCTTGCGCGCCGTCATAAAGGTGGCTTTGTTGAAGTCTGGCCTATCATTGACGCGCCGGTTGATGAGGAAAAGACAGAAGGCTTCACCCCAGCAAATATTGCATCGATGCAAGGCGCCTCTGCTGTGGCCGCGAGCCATCTTGCGCGCACGTTAAAATCCTGGATCGGCAAACGACCTTTACCATCCTCGGACAATGATCATACGCCAAGAACGATTATGGCTGGTGATATTCTTATTCTGCTTCGCAAACGCGATGTTTTCTTTGAGCAGGTGCTGGTCGCGTTGCAAGAGCAAGGTGTTGCTGTTGCAGGTGCTGACAGGATGCGGCTTGTCGATCAGATCGAAATTCAGGATTTGCTGGCATTGGGTGACGTTGCGCTTTTGCCTGACGATGATTTACAGCTTGCCGCCTTATTGAAATCGCCCTTATTTGGCATCAGTGAAGAGCAGCTGTTTGATCTTGCCCATGATCGCGGATCGCACAGTCTATTCCGGCAACTTATGCGCTATCTGGGAAGTAATGATCCACTTGGTCATATTGCCGACCGTTTGGAAGACTGGTGCAGATTGGTTGATGGTGGCTCGGTTTTTTCTTTCTACAGCAAGGTTCTTGTTGATAGTGGCCGTGATAAATTCCGCGCCCGTCTTGGCTCGTCGGTTGATGAGGCACTTGACCATTTTTTGGCAGTCGCCCAAAGCTATGGTGAGTCTGGTGGGGTTTCGCTAACTGCATTTTTGGCAGCGGTTCGTGCTGGTGGCGGTGATGTAAAGCGCGATATGGATGCTGGCAATGTGGATGAGGTGCGTGTCATGACCATTCACGGTGCCAAAGGACTTGAAGCGCCAATCGTTATTCTGCCAGATATGTTGCGGCATAGCGCGCCCTATTCCCCACTGATAACAGGCGAAGATCAGCGTTTCATCTATTGGGAAGCGGGCAGTCATTTGCGGCCACCATTTCTTGAAACGGCGCGCCAAAAAGCCAGCGACCTGCGCGATGAAGAAGATAACCGCCTGCTTTATGTGGCGTTAACGCGGGCCCGCGATGGGTTGGTCATAGGCGGTTGGGAAAAACGCAATTCGCGCTGGCTTGAAAATAGTCCCTATAGCCGTATCAAAGCATATTTTGCAGAACATAAAGACGTTGTCGAAGACGCAGATGGCGTATTGCGTCATGTGACCAAGACTGTTGCAGAGGCTGACCCTGTTCCCCCTACAAAGTCTGATGATGACGCAGATATGCGCGTTCCAGAAATAGCCAGTGAACCGGCTGATACAAGTTGGCTTCATCGTCCTGCACCCGATTTACCGCCTGATTCGCGTCCATTGCGACCATCAGAGCCAGTCAATCTTTATGCGCCGCATCCGTTGGGCTTTGGCGTAACAGATAGCCGAACGCAAGCCATTGCATTAACCCGGGGGCGTTTAGCGCACCGTCTATTTGAGATATTGCCAACAGTGCCTCAGAATCAGCGTAACGTTGTTGCAGACCGCATGATAACGGCGGTAGATATGCTAACGCCTGCTCAGGGTGCGCAGCTTAAAAATGAGGTTTTCACAATTTTGGATGATCCGCGTTTTGGCGATCTGTTTGCTCCTGATGCGCTTGCCGAAGTGCCAGTGACTGGTATGGTGCGTGATCGCGGTGTATCTGGACAGATTGATCGCCTTTTTATCGGTGATGACAGCATCATTATTGCAGATTTCAAAACCGGTATTGCGAATGAAGATACCCCTCCCGAAACATATCAACGCCAAATGGCTCTTTATGCAGATTTAATAGGAGAAATTTTTCCTAATAAGCCAATTGTGTGCTGGCTCATTTGGACGGAAACAGCTAGGCTTCAGGAAATAACAGCGTCAATGCGCGCTTCGGCGCTTGCGCGAATGTTTGGTGATATTAAGACCAGTTTATAATTTATTCACATAGCACTTTACACAGGTAGGAACAGCCAATGGCGACAACAAAGACGACTGATAGTGATTTCTCGACGCAGGTTTTGCAATCTGACAAGCCGGTTCTTGTCGATTTCTGGGCAGAATGGTGTGGCCCATGCAAGGCGATTGGTCCCGCTCTTGAAGAAATATCTGAAGTTAAAGGTGACAGCATTTCAATCGTCAAATTGAATATTGATGAAAACCCGCTTACCCCACAGCAGTATAATGTGCGTGGTATTCCAACCTTGCTCATTTTTAAAGATGGCGCGGTCGTGGCCGAAAAAGTTGGCGCGTTACCCAAATCACAGTTGGAAAACTGGATTGAGCAGTCGATTTAACAATCCCGCTTTCGCCTAAGCATCATATATGTCTGGTCGGTTCCAGACAGATGAACGCTACTTGTTCAAACAGGTAGCGTTTTATTTTCGCTCAGAATGTGCCCAGCTAGATAAAGTGAACCGCAAATAATCACAGGGTGGTTGCTATCAGCGATCGTCAAGGCGTCCTGTATCGAGCGGGTAGGTGAGGCAGACAACCCCATCGATGTTGCCGAAGCGGCAAGCTCACCGGCTGTTAATGAGGCAGGTTGACCTGGGATCGTCAAGGTCAGTATTTGGCCTGCAATTTTGCTAATAGGGGCCAGAAACTCAACAGGATCTCGCGTGTTCAAAGCGCCGCAAATCACTGTCCATTGCCCATCGTGAAGGTCGGGAAGCGCGGCCACCAGTGCCTTTGCCCCATGTGCATTATGCGCCCCATCCAGCCATATTGATTGCCCTGACATAAGGGCGGTCAGATCACCTTTATCCAGCTTCTGAATCCGGCCTGGCCATGTGGCATTGCCCAGTCCAGCGCCAATTTTAACAGGTGCTAATTTGTGGCTTGTCCCAAGCGCATGGATAAGCGCTGTGGCGGCAAGGCTGGCATTGTCAATTTGATGTGCTCCTGCAAGGCCGGGTGCAGGCAAGGATAGCGTGGCATCACTCAGCTCAGTGTTGTTATAACTAATGCTGATGCGTCCATCCGCGGCCTTATACCCATTAAAATCAACCCCAGCCGTAAAAAGTATGGTGCCGGTTTCATCTGCATGCGCGCTTAGCTGCTGTGCAACAACGTTATCTTGCTGTGCGCTGAAACAAGGCACGTTATGCCGCATGATACCGGACTTTTGCGATGCAATAGTTGCCAGATCATTGCCTAGAAAATGCTCATGATCACGGGCGATAGGCGTGATTATTGTGGCTAGCGGCCTATCTAGAACATTAGTCGAATCCAGAGTGCCACCAAGTCCTGTTTCCAATAATAACAAATCTGCATCACAACGTGAAAAAGCCAGCATAGCGGCGGCTGTAGTCACTTCAAAGAAGGTGACTTCATCAGTACCATTAATATTTTCAACCTCTTCAAGAAGATCAGCTAGTGCGCCATCACTAATCAACGAACCTGCTAAACGAATACGCTCGTTAAATCGGCATAGGTGAGGCGAGCTATAGACATGAACGCGTAACCCGCACCCCTCGGCCATGGCGCGCATATGGGCAATAACTGATCCTTTGCCATTTGTACCTGACACATGAATTGTTGGGGGCAATGCGTGATGTGGATTACCTAACCGGTTTAACAGCGCAAAGGTTCGATCAAGCCCTAGGTCAATAAGCTTGGGATGAAGCGCGGCAAGACGGTCAAGTGCATGTTGCGCGCGCATAGCATCATGTGCATCCTCGCCATCACGTGAGCTGGACACAAGATCAGCAGAATTAATGTCGGTCATCAGGCCGCCTTGCTATTTCCCATTAGGAATCCAAGAATGCGGCCGATATAGGCGCTTTGCTCATTGCGGGCAACAACACTGTCAACCATTCCATGTTCTTGCAGATATTCCGCAGTCTGGAAATCGTCAGGCAGCTTTTCACGCACAGTTTCTTCAATGACGCGGCGTCCGGCAAAGCCGATAATGGCACCAGGCTCGGCAATCTGAATGTCACCAAGCATTGCAAAAGAGGCCGTCACACCACCTGTTGTTGGATGCGCCAGCAAAACAATATAGGGCAAATTGGCATCACGCACCTGATCAACAGCAGAAATCGTTCGCGGTAATTGCATCAGTGATAACACGCCTTCTTGCATACGGGCACCACCAGTCGAGGGCACAGTGATTAATGCGGCTTTGCGTTTTACAGCTTCTTGCGCGGCCAACACAATTCCGTTGCCAACCATGCGCCCCATTGATCCACCCATAAAGCGGAAATCAAAGGCCGCCATTACCGTGTCATAGCCCCCAATTTTACCAACAGCTACTGCGATAGCATCGTCAAGACCAGTACGGTTGCGTGTATCACGCAATCGATCGACATATTTCTTTGTATCCCGGAATTTAAGAGGGTCATCGATAATTTGCGGCAGGGGGATGATATCAAACTTCCCATCATCAAAGGTCATGGCAAAGCGGCTTTGCGGTGGTAAAGGTGCGTGTGAACCGCAGGTAGAACAACAATTATAGGCTTGCTCAAATTCACGATGGAAAATCATCTGTCCGCAGGCTTTACATTTCACCCACAAATTATCGGGCACATCATCTGATTGAACCCATGCTTTGATTTTGGGGAGTACAGAATTTGTAATCCAGTTCATCGTTTACATCCCTTCGTCGTCTAACTATTTACCGCTAACGGCATTTGCAAGTTCGCTCACAAATGCGGCAACTTTACGGACGATATCATCATTACCGCTGCCATCTTGTGAAAGATTGCTAGCAATAATATCAACAACGGCTGATCCGACAACCGCACCATCACTCAATTTTGCAACTTCTGCTGCCTGTTTGGCTGTCTTGATACCAAAACCTGTGACAATCGGCAAATCTGTGTGGCTGCTAATCCGCTTATAGGCAATGTCTATAGAGTCGGCAGCGGCACTTTTGGTGCCTGTTATGCCGGTCACTGATACATAATAGACAAAGCCACTGGCCTCGGCCAGAACCGTTGGCAGACGATTATCATTCGTCGTTGGTGTTACAAGTCGGACAAAGCTAAGACCAGCCTGCTTTGCGGGAATGCACAACTCTTCATCTTCTTCCGGGGGCAGATCAACCAGAATCAAACCATCTACACCTGCATCGACAGCATCCTTCAAAAAGGCATCATTGCCATAAATATAAATCGGATTGTAATAGCCCATCAGAATGATCGGAATGTCAGCATTTTTCGCACGAAACCGTTTGGCCATGGCTAATGTCTTTTGCAAGGTCATGCCAGCTTTCAAAGCCCGCAGTGACGCCGCCTGAATGGCTGGGCCATCCGCCATCGGATCAGAAAAAGGCATGCCTAACTCGATAAAATCAACGCCCGTATCTGCAAGTGCATGTAATATGTTTTCTGATGTTTCAAGGTCGGGGTCGCCAGCCGTGATAAAGACGCCCAAAACGCCCCGGTCTGCTGACTTTGCTTTGGCAAAAGCTGTCTCAATACGACGTGTCATTATATTTCCTTTGTTCGTATTATGTCTTTGATGCAATCTGTGGTGATTGCTTTACAGCCTGCCAAGCTCTTCAAGAATGGGAAGAACTGCACCAAGATCTTTATCACCTCGTCCGCACATATTCAGAATTACAATAGAATCCTTATCCATATCGCCAATCATTGTGCCTGTGAAAGCAAGCGCATGTGATGGTTCCAACGCCGGAATGATCCCCTCAAGCCGTGAACAAAGCTGGAATGCTAACAGCGCCTCATCATCGGTAGCGCTGACATAGTTGACGCGCTTTATATCATGTAACCATGAATGCTCAGGCCCAATGCCTGGATAATCGAGGCCAGCAGAGATTGAATGCGCATCAACGATTTGGCCATCGTCATTTTGCAGAAGATAGGTGCGGTTGCCATGCAGAATACCTGGTATGCCACCGGTAAGTGACGCTGCATGCAGGCCAGATGCAATGCCTTTGCCAGCCGCTTCCACGCCATAAATATCAACATCTTCATCATCCAGAAACGGATGAAACAGACCCATGGCGTTTGATCCCCCGCCAATACATGCAATCAGCGCGTCAGGCAGCCGCCCTTCGGCTTCCTGAATCTGGGCACGAGCCTCAATACCAATAACAGACTGGAAATCACGAACCATTTGAGGATAGGGATGCGGGCCTGCAACCGTGCCAATAATGTAGAAATGTGTTTCCGCATTGGTCACCCAGAACCGCAAAGCTTCATTCATGGCATCTTTTAATGTGCCGGTGCCAGACGTGACAGGATGAATTTTAGCACCCAGCAGACGCATCCGGTCCACGTTAGGCTTTTGGCGGCGGACATCTTCCTCGCCCATAAAGACTTCGCATTCCATATCAAATAGCGCGCAGGCAGTGGCCGTGGCTACGCCATGTTGGCCAGCACCGGTTTCGGCAATAATTTTCTTTTTACCCATACGCTTAGCAAGTAAGGCTTGCCCCAGAACATTGTTGATTTTATGAGCACCTGTATGGTTAAGCTCATCACGCTTTAGATATAATTTCGCGCCACCAAAATGGGCAGTCAGCCGCTCGGCAAAATATAGTGGACTTGGACGGCCAACATAATGTTGCTGATAATAGAGCAGTTCGCGGGCAAATGAATCATCCTGTCGTGATTCATTATAAGACTTTTCAACTTCCAAAATCAGCGGCATCAGCGTTTCGGCAACAAAGCGTCCACCATGGATGCCAAAACGGCCGCCATCATCGGGCTGGTTGCGAAAGGAATTCATACTTGCTTCGGTCATATTTTTTTCCGGCACATTATGGCCAGCCTCCTGAATGGTTATCTATTTTAGCCCATTTCTGCGGCGTGAATAAAGCTGCGAATTAGGTTATGGTCTTTTTTGCCTGGCACCGACTCAACGCCTGAAGATACATCAAGTGCCTGGGCGCTACTTATGCTGATAGCCTCGCTAACATTGTCTGGATTCAGCCCGCCAGCCAGCATCCAGTTGGGCATGCCTTTATAGGGGGACAGTAATCGCCAGTCAAAACTGTGACCAGTGCCACCTGGCATATCACTGTTAGCAGATTTGGCATCAAGAAGCAGCCAGTCAGCAATAGTGTTCCATGCGGAACAGACATCCAGATCGGATGCCGTGCCAATACGCAAGGCCTTGATGATGGGAACATTGAAACGTGCCTTAATAGCTTTGGCACGATCGGGTGTTTCATCGCCATGTAGCTGGATATAGTCAGGCCGACTGGCTTGAATGACAGCATCTAGCGCATCATCTGCCATATCCACGGTCAGGGCTACGCGTTCTGGGCGGTCACCTTCATAACTATCTGCGTGATTGGCAAGAGCCGCGGCCGCTTCAAGGGAAAGATGCCTTGATGATTTCGGAAAAAACACCATACCAATCCAGCGCGCCTCAGCTGTTGCGCAGACATCATAATCAGCAGCTGTTGCAATCCCGCAAATTTTTACATCAATACGCGGCATCTAACTATCCTTGGGTTGTTCGGGTTATTTATGCACTTTCATCAACGGTGTTTTACTAGTCGTTTCTGACGTGGCGTGAGAAGTCTGTGATTCAACAAGTGCTTGGCATTTTTTTTCAAGTTTGTTGAAATTTTGCTGTAAACGCCAATTTCGAGCGCGAATCGTAAGAAGCTGTAGCGATATCACCGCACTGCCTAATGCCAAGCCAATACCAAGGCATATGAGACACACAAGCCATATAGGCGCGGTTAAGGTTACATCAAAGGGCCATAAAGCCAGACTAACAAGCGTAGCATTGGATGTTGAAAATGATACCGCGAACAAACCTATTGCGACGGTGATTACAACCCACAAAAAACGGGTAATCATTTTCATAAATTTCTTCCAATTAGCGGTTTAGACGCTCACGCATTCCCTTGCCCATTTTGAAAAAAGGAACTTTCTTTTCAGCTACTTGCACGCTTGTACCTGTTCTTGGGTTCCGGCCTATCCGCGCTTTACGATGACGAACCGAAAAGGCACCAAAGCCACGAAGCTCAACGCGATCTCCGCGTTCCAAAGCGCCGCTTATTTCATCAAGGATTGTTCCGACTAAACGTTCTATGTCTCTGTGATACAAGGCAGGATTTTTTGCTGCCATACGGGCAATTAGTTCAGACCGTGTCACGCCACCCACTCCATTGTTAATACATACATTTTTAACTGAATTAGGATGCCTGTTCACTCACGCGGGGTCAACTCATGTTTGAAACAAAAACGCTTGTGAATGGAAAATATAGTAAGCGCGCAGGCAACCGGGGTTACCTGCGCGTTTATTTTACTTATCGTCAGTGGTATCACGCTTTGCCAGCGCGGCACCCAGAATATCACCAAGGCTTGCGCCGCTATCTGATGAACCAAAGTCAGCCATTGCCTGCTTTTCTTCAGCAGATTCGCGGGCTTTGATTGATAATGTCAGTTTGCGTGACTTCTTATCAAGGTTGGTAACAACAGCATCGACCTTTTCGCCAACAGCAAAACGGTCAGCACGCTGCTCGTTCCGCTCACGGCTAAGATCAGCCCGGCGGATAAAGCCCGTCATGGCATCACCAATGGTCACATCTAGGCCATTCTCGGATACAGCCGACACGATACATGTGACAACTTCACCTTTGCGGTAATTGTCAGCCTGACCAGCAAATGGATCATCCGTAAGCTGCTTGATACCAAGCGAGATACGCTCTTTATCAGTATCAATATCCAGAACCTTGGCTTTGACCATGTCACCTTTATTGAAGCCTTCAAGTGCAGCTTCACCAGTGACGTCCCAGCTGATATCAGATAGATGCACAAGGCCGTCGATTTCTTCAGTAAGACCAACAAAAAGACCAAATTCGGTGATGTTGCGGATCTCGCCTTCGATCTCGGAGCCAGCAGGATATGCGGTACTCAGGTCTTCCCATGGGTTGCCAGTGCACTGCTTGAGGCCAAGTGAAATACGGCGCTTAGACAGATCAACATCCAGAACCATAACTTCGACCTGCTGGCTGGTTGATACAATCTTGCCTGGATGAACATTCTTTTTGGTCCAGCTCATTTCGGACACATGGACAAGACCCTCGACACCGGCTTCAAGCTCAACAAAGGCACCGTAATCGGTGATGTTGGTAACGCGGCCTTCCATCTTGGCACCAATTGGGAATTTGCCTTCGACATTTTCCCATGGATCAGACAGAAGCTGCTTCATGCCAAGTGAAATACGCTGGGTTTCTGCATTAAAGCGGATAACCTGTACTTCAACTGTTTCACCAATCTGCAAGGCTTCCGAAGGATGGCTGATACGCTGCCATGCGATATCGGTAACATGCAGCAGACCGTCAACGCCGCCAAGATCAACGAACGCACCGTAATCGGTGATGTTCTTGACCACACCTTGCAATACCTGACCTTCTTGAAGGTTGGATACCAATTCGGTGCGGGCTTCGGCGCGGGACTCTTCCAGAACAGCACGACGCGATACAACAATGTTGCCACGGCGACGGTCGATTTTCAGAATCTGGAATGGTTGCGGTGAACCCATCAACGGGCCAAGATCGCGAACGGGGCGAATATCAACCTGACTACCTGGCAAAAACGCGGTTGCGCCTGAAAGATCGACGGTAAAGCCGCCTTTGACCTTGCCAAAGATAATACCGGTAACACGCTCTTGCTTTTCGAATGATGCTTCGAGCACACTCCAAGCTTCTTCGCGGCGTGCCTTGTCACGGCTGAGCACGGCCTGACCATTACGGTCTTCCATACGCTCAACGTAAACTTCAATTTCGTCGCCAATTTTTACATCGGCTTCCTGTCCAGGGCTAACAAGTTCTTTAAGCGGGATGCGCCCTTCGGACTTCAGTCCAACATCAATAAGAACTGCGTCGCCTTCGATTTCTACTATGAAACCACGGACTACAGAGCCCTCAATATTGGTGTCTTTACCAAAACTTTCAGCTAGAAGGTCGGCAAAGTTTTCATTTGCAGCGTCTGCTGCCATTACATTTGTAGGTGTCAAAAATATCTCCGTCCATCGCCTACCGGTGTTTCGACACACGAAACAAATTACGCCGGTATAGTGCCTCAGCTGGTTTGAGGGCCGAATTAGCCGAACAATTCCATCGTTTAGCCATGCTTTAAGGGCATGGTATTCGATGAAACTCTAACCGGGTTTTTGTGGCGATCAGTTGATCCATACCAGCAAAAGTTAAAGCCATTTTTACAAACAGGCGGCGTTCGGAAGCCAACCTATCTGACGATGTTCCAGATTATCCAGCTATATGTGCCAATGCCAATGCCAGCACCATATCTGCGTCTTTGTCAGACGTATCAATGACCATGGCGTCGAATGTTGCCACCAGCGGGGCAATATCGCGGTTGCGATCTCGCTGATCCCGTGCCTTCATATCCTCTAGAACGTGGCGGAACATAACGGATTGTCCGTTATCATGCAACTCTTTGGTGCGGCGTTCTGCGCGTATATCAATATTGGCATCAACAAAGAATTTATAATCCGCATCTGGCAGAACGACACTGCCTATATCACGGCCATCAAGAATGGCACCACCCACGGCAGTGGGGTGCGCGGCAAAGTGGCGCTGCAGGTCAAGCAAACGGGCACGTACTGGTGGCATAGCCGCGACAATTGACGCCATTTTCGCAACCTTGTCATTACGAATTCTATCGTCAGGAGTGACCGAAAGATTAAGGGTGTTAATTATATTAACAGCTTGATTTTCATTAATATATTTATCATCAAGTCCCTGTTCTAGCGCGGCAAGCCCTACCATGCGGTACAAAGCGCCGGTATCGAGATGAGCAAGGTCAAAATGTGCCGCAAGGCGTTTGGCAAGCGTGCCTTTGCCACTAGCGGCTGATCCATCAACAGCGATAATCATGAACTAGTTTCGGTTATGTTAGCGCCTGCATTCTGCATGATTCTGGCAAAATCAGGGAAGCTTGTATTGATGGTTTCGCATCCGTCAACGCTAACTGGAGCGTTTGAAATCAGACCTAGGGTCAGGAATGACATTGCGATTCGGTGATCATGTTGTGAGTTGACGGTTATCCCGCCTGCAATTGAACAGCCTGTCACGGTCATTGTGTCATCGTCATAGCTGACAATGGCGCCCGCCGCAATGAGGCCATCAGCCATAACCTTGATCCGGTCAGTTTCTTTTACCCTAAGTTCGGCAACGCCATTCATAATCGTTGTGCCTTGTGCCTGTGTTGCGGCGACCGACAGGATCGGGAATTCATCAATCATCGACGCAGCCCGTTCAGCTGGTATATTAATGCCATGCAGATCACTCTGGCGGACTCTCAAATCTGCCACGGGTTCGCCACCTTCATCACGGGGGTTGTGTATGCTGATATCACCACCCATTTCGATCAAAGTTGTAATCAAGCCGGTGCGAAGCGGGTTCATGCCAATCGAGGGCAGGGTAATATCGCTACCCGTGGTCAACAATGCAGCAACCATGGGAAAGGCAGCGGATGACGGATCGCGCGGTACCGCAATATCTGCTGCAATCAGTTGCGCGTCGCCATGAAGCCGAACATGATGTCTGCCATCATCCCGAACTGTCTGATCGACCGTGGCGCCAAAATGACGAAGCATACTTTCCGTATGGTCGCGTGACGCATGTGGTTCGATGATTTCGGTGTCACCGCGCGCGGTCAAACCAGCAAGCAAAATAGCTGATTTAATCTGGGCTGATGCTACCGGACTTTCATAGCTGATTGCCATTGGCTCGCTTTGACCGGTAATTGTCACCGGAAGCAGGCCACCATCACGGCTCGCGACACGGGTTCCCATTTGCTGCAACGGATCGGTGATGCGTGCCATGGGGCGAACGCTAAGCGACGCGTCACCGGTAAATGTTGCGGTGATGGCCTGTCCCGCAACGACGCCCATTAGCAGACGAACGCCGGTACCAGAATTGCCAAGATCCAGCGCCGTTTCCGGTGCAACAAAGCCGTGTAGACCTTGTCCCACAATCACCCAGGTGCCGTCATCTTGGCGGGTTATATCGACACCAAGAGCGCGCATTGCATCGGCGGTTGCCAGCACATCAGCACCTTCAAGCAAGCCGGTTACCTTGGTCGTGCCGATGGCCAGGCTACCAAGTATCAAAGATCGATGTGACATTGATTTATCGCCAGGCACATCAACTATGCCAGCAAGATTGTCTGTTCTTTGTGATAATAAGCTAAGATTTGTCTGCATCGACATGTCTTTATCCTGCGACCAAATAGGGGGTTGATAATGTGCTTGTATGGCACAGGTTGCCATCTCAGTATCAAACTAAGCATCATATAGCATCATGTTTAGCTGTGACGCAAATATGGCCGCATAGATCACGGCAAAAATATAAATTTCTGATCAGTGTGAAAATTGTGTTTAGAAACATGGAACGTTTCAGTTCACGCCGTTTAGCCTAGAAGTGAATAAAAATGCCGGGCGATTAAAAATTTGTTTTGACAGGCTCAGTAAATTGTATCAAATCCGTAGATCAAAATTTGTGTGACCATCTGTAATAAAATATGCAAAGGGTTAGTAGGAATGGCTAAAGCAGATCTTGGAATAAAACGTGCTTGTTTGTCATGCGGTATGAAATTCTATGATTTCAAAAGAACACCTATCATTTGCCCTGGTTGTTCCACTGAATTCAGCATTGAAAATTTGCTTACCAGCCGCAAAGGACGAAGCGCCGTAAAGTCGGCTGCTAGCAAAGTGCACACAGCAAAGCCTGATGATGTGGAAGATCAGGATGATAACATCCATGATGATGAAGATGGTGATGAAGACAACACCGGGCAAGCTGCTGTTATTGGCGTAGATGATGAAACTCTTGATTATGAAGAGGAAGATAACGCCGCCGAAGACGCTGATGGGCCAGGCATTATTCAGGATGAAATCACCGAAGGTGACGAGCTGCTTCCAAATCTTGACGATGGAGATGAGAACTAGCACCTGTTTTTCTGATTTATCAGATGATTTACGTGTATTTGCTAAATTTTGCTTGCGCCAACACCAGCGCCTGCGATACATATGCGCGGCTGTAAGCTATTGCGGCAGATGATTTGGATAAGGGGCTATAGCTCAGCTGGGAGAGCGCTACAATGGCATTGTAGAGGTCAGCGGTTCGATCCCGCTTAGCTCCACCAAATCACCAAAACAAAACCCCGTCTCAGCCGTTATAAGCTGGTTCGGGGTTTTGTTTTGGCAACATTATATCCTAAAAATGAATAAAGATTATGCTGCTTTGGATTGCGCTATGTTTTGAATGGCCATCAACGCCTCAGCTGCTGTCTGGGCTTGACGCAGTTTGGAACAATTTGACGCTTGGCGAAGGATCTGTGAAACGGATGACAGCATCTGGAGTTGAGCTTGATCACTAGCTTCTGGACCAATCACCAGACAGGCAATATCAACATCACGCCCATCAGCAGAATCAAAGTCGATGGGGCTATCAAGAATAGCCATCACAGCGATTGGCTCATCAACAGAATTGATCGCGGCATGCGGGATAGCCACGCCATTACCTACACCTGTGCTGCCAAGTCTTTCACGCTTCATCACCGCCGCACATAAATCGCGCGATTCGATTTTATGCGCTTTGGCAGCCTCGGCACACAACGCTTCGATTAGGTGTTTTTTGCTGTTCACTTTTAGGCCAACAAGTATCTGTTGCTGCTCGATAAAACTGCCGTCTGTCATTTAAAAACCTGTCTGGTTACAAAGCGGCTATTAGCCTGTCAAAAACGCATAGAAATTTTTATCTGGATAATCAGCTATCCCAGAAGTCGCGCAACCTAGTGGCGCCAAAGTTTCCTGTCAAGACTATGTTTTGAAATCGTCACATAAGACGGATAATTGATTATAATGCTAGCGACTAAAGCGCTCACCAAGATAGACTTCACGGACACCGCTATGCTGAACAACTTCTTCAGGACTGCCTTCCATCATGACAGCACCATCATGGATGATATAGGCACGGTCAACAACATCCAGCGTCTCACGAACATTATGGTCGGTAATCAGAACACCAAGCCCATGGTCCTGAAGCTGGCGGATAAGGCCGCGGATTTCTCCCAAGGCTATGGGGTCAATGCCAGCAAGTGGTTCGTCAAGTAGCAGAAATGTCGGGCGCGCCGCTAAAGCACGGGCAATTTCAAGCCGCCGCCGCTCGCCGCCGGATAGGTTGATCGACGGTGTGTTGCGAAGATGCGTAATGCCAAATTCAGCCATCAGATCATCAAGCATTGATGCACGATCAGTTTCAGGTTCATCAAGTGTTTCAAGCACGGCCAGAATATTCTGTTCGACGGTCAGACCACGAAATATGCTTGATTCTTGCGGCAGATATCCAATGCCAAGCCGGGCTCGTTGAAAGACCGGCATATTTGTCACATTCTGGCCATCAATTTGAACGCTACCTTCGTCCGCTGCCAGCAATCCTGCCAGAATGTAAAAGGTTGTGGTTTTGCCAGCACCATTTGGCCCTAACAGGCCAACAGCCTCACCACGCTGCAAGCTAAGAGTAACATTGCGAACAACGCGACGCTGATCAAAGCTTTTGCCTATACCAGTTGCCTGCAAGCCCGTATTCTGATTTACCAGCCGTGGTGCGGATGGGGAAAACCCATCTTGGTTAGACCATTTATCCATTATGCTTAGCCTTCAGATATTCATTAATTACACATTTAAAATTTAATATTGTCATTGAACCATAATGCCGGTCACGCGTCCACCCTGACCATCAGATAGAAGCCGACTGACACCGCTGTCTAAATCAACTTCCGCCCGCGACCCCCGCATGACATTCTGGCCTTCGATCAGTTCAACATTGCCTGTCACTATGGCAATCGAGGTGTTGAAATCGTAATTAACCTTGTCGCCAGTAGCGGTCTGATTATCGACGGTGCGAACATAGGCATTGCCGATGGCATCAAGCGTTTGTAGGTCGCCAGCCTCATTGGTAAAGGCGATGATTTCATCGCCAGAAATAACACGCCCATCATCAGCTGTATAATTAGCTTTGCCAATGCCGTTGATTTTTCCCTTTGCTGGGTTGGACTCGTCATAGACAATCTTTTTCGTTGCGGTCATGATGCCACGTGGGCTGGTAACTTTTGCATTTTTGCCAAACACCGAATAAGTGCTGGATACAAGATCATAGACAAGCCGCGCACCGGTTGCGGTGTTATCTCCATCGATAAAATAAACATTGCCTGTTGCGGTCATTAAATTGATTTCGCGCCCAGCTTGTTCTGGGTCATATTGCGCTTCCAGACGATCTGCAGAGATGCGCATATCACGTTGCACAGCTATGGCATCGCCCTCAGCCAGATAAAGGCCTTTATTTTGATCCCATTCCAGAAAATCTGAGGCTTCAATCGTGACAGGCGCGTTTTGGGTCTCGGCTTTTTGGTCTTGTGCTTGTGCTGTTGATGATAGGCCGGAACTCATAATAAGCGGCAACGCAAATAGCGCAAAATGGCGCGATAAAAAATTTAAAACCTTCATAACATATCCTGTCAATGTGCTGACTGAGGCTTCACCAGACTAGTTGATTGCCTTCACATTATGCAAAACCATTTTGCTTTTGCCGCCGAACATCATAACGTTTCCATGATCGGTGACGCGAATATTCTGACCTGTTATGTGCGCGTCAGGCGAAACAACTTCGACAGGCACATCCGATTGCATTTCACCAGCATCAATATTGGCGCGCAACGCCTCGGTTGTCATTGTCACATTTTGTTTGGTTTGTTCAAGAACAACCATGCCTGCGAGATCGACTAGATTGTCGGTTTGCGAAAACGCCCCATTTAACGCTGTAATATTAATACGCCCGCCGTCAGACTGGGTAATAAAGCCCGTGGGTTCAGATAATTGGATTATGCCACTGCCGTTATTTCGCTCAATAGCGTTTGTAGCGTTGATTTCATAGGTCTTACCAGTTTTAGTGGTGCCTTTGTAACGTGCACCGGTCAATTCTGTGGCACCATCGTCGGCCACTTCGATATTTGCAATGCTGACGCGGACATCGCTGGTTTTGGTATAAAGACCTAACCATCCGATAGCGGCGGCAAGTACCGTTAATCCGGCGCCGGTTAAAAGAACACTAGGGCGCAAGAGGGTGGGTTTTTCAGCAGACGATGCGCGCTTTTTCGGCGTAAAGCGCATAAGCTTCTTGTCGGATATATCATTATTATCAGATGCCATTCAACGTCCTCTTCGATCCCTAATGACGATTAGGTGATCTGGCATGATGACTTAATGGTGGAAGATATCCACGTCACCAAAGCCGATTAGATCAAGTTGCGCGCGCTCTGGCAAAAAGTCAAAACAGGCATTGGCCAGTGCCATGCGATTTTCGCGCTCAAGCATGTATGAGAGTTTTTCGCGGATCGCATGGAGATATAAAACATCACCAGCCGCATAATTCTGCTGATCAATGGTCAGTGTTTCAGCACCCCAATCTGATGATTGTTGTTGTTTGGAAATATCAATTTGCAACAGCTCGCGGCATAATTCTTTAAGCCCATGCCGGTCGGTATAGGTACGGGCTAGTTTTGAGGCAATTTTGGTGCAGTAAATATCGCCTTTGACAGCGCCAATATAATGGTTCAAAGCGGCAAGATCAAACCGCGCAAAATGGAATAATTTAGTTACCCCAGGGTCAGCAAGTAAAGCTGCCAAAACAGGGCTTGGCTTGGCTGGATGGGCAATCTGAACCAGATGCGCGTTGCCGTCACCACTAGATAATTGCACCAGACACAGGCGATCACGCTGGGTTTTCAACCCCATTGTTTCAGTGTCAATGGCGACAATCGAACCGAGGTCAATATCTGCAGGCAGATCGTCTTTATAGATATTAACGGCCATCGCTTTTACCTGCCTCATTATGCATTAAATATTCCGGCTGGATGTTTCTGGATCAATATGCGGATACAGATTCCAACTGGAAATGGTGCCCAGGAGAAGACTCGAACTTCCACGACCTTGCGGCCACTGGCACCTGAAGCCAGCGCGTCTACCAATTCCGCCACCTGGGCATTTATTAACATCATTATTCTGATATGAATAAGAGCGAGAGAATAGTCTTAAAAGCCTAACTGTCAAACAATTTTCCCGAGGATAGGTTGGATTTTGAAGGTATAATGGCAGCTTTCGTTTTTGCTTGTTGCATTGGCTCTCGACATTGTACATATGGGGGGTAGACCATTTTCAGCTCGCATGTGTTAGTAATATAGCCGAGCGCATTGCCTGTCAGTATGGCTATAGTGATTAAGTTCAAGAGTGATGATATGCAAAAGACAGTAACAGTAATTGGTGGTTCCGGCTTTATCGGGCGCGCTACGGTTGAAATGCTGGCGCGTGCCAAAATGCGTGTCATCGTTTTATGCCGGAATGCTGAGCGCGCCAAATACCTTAAGCCGATGGGTAATGTTGGTCAGATCACTCTGGTATCTGGTGATGCGTTAAATGATGAAACGCTGGCCTCGGTCATAAAGCCAGCAGATGCCGTTATTAATTTTGTGGGTATTCTTGCGGAAACAGGTGGCCAGCGCTTTGAGGCTTTGCAGGGTGATTTGCCAGGCAGAATTGGTATGTTGGCGCGTCAAAATGATGTGGCAGATGTTGTGCATATTTCAGCCATTGGTGCGGATGTGGGCTCTCCTAGTCTGTATGCGCGAACCAAAGCAGCTGGCGAAGCAGGGTTGCTGGCCGCATTTCCAGATGCCGTTATTTTGCGTCCCTCAATTGTTTTTGGCCCCCGCGATGGTTTCTTTAACCGTTTTGCGAATATGGCATTGACAGCACCAGCCTTGCCATTGCCCGGGGGTGGTAACATGCGGATGCAGCCGGTTTATGTCGGCGATGTTGTCGCTGCCATTGAAGCCTGCATTGGTATAGGCAAGACCAAGATAAATCCGCGTGGTAAGATTTTTGAACTAGGTGGCCCTGACATCTATTCATTTCGACAGTTGATGGAAATTACCTTGTTGCAAATTCGCCGTCGGCGTTTGTTGATACCGGTGCCGCTGAGCTTGATGTCTTTTGGGGCTATTTTTGCCGGATTATTGCCATCACCTCCCATTACCGTCGATCAGGTCAAACTGTTGAAGATGGACAATGTTGTTACCAAGAATGCTCGTGGTTTGGCGGCTTTAGGCATCACACCGACCAGTATGGATGCAATTTTGCCAAGCTATCTTGCACGGTTTCGCCCGGGAGGGCAGTTTTCGCGCTGATTTGTGGTGCGAATTGATGCCAGAATATGAGCACCTATGCGAACATGTTGCTCTGGATTGCCCAAATCAAAGCGGCGCCAAGCACCAGCCGGTAATAGACAAAAATATTGAAATTGGCGCGCGCCAGCCATGCCATCATTGCCCGCATGGCTAGGAATGCCATAAGGCCCGAAAGCAAAGCCACCAACGCTGCGTCGCTTCCCAGCGCGAGATCGCCATCTTTGACGAGGTCGCGGGTTTTTAGAATGCCGGCACCTGCGATCGTTGGCAAAGACAATAACAACGAAAACCGTGCTGCGGTAATGCGGTCAAAGCCTAGCATGCGCGCGGCTGTCATGGTGACACCTGAACGCGATGCGCCAGGAACCAGCGCACAAATCTGCGCCAAGCCAATGAATATGGCAGGCGAAAAACGCATGTCATTCATGGTTTTCATCGCCAGACCATAGCGATCAGCACCCCACAGTAAAACGGCAAAGAGTAGATTAGACCATGCCAGCGTTTCAATCATTATCAGCCAGTTCCAGTTGGCATAATTAACATATAGCCCTGCGCCAATAACAGGTATTGTGGCCGTCATCAGCATCAGACCAAGCTGGGCATCATTTGGGTTATGTTTGCCAAAACTAAGGATGCCGATAATGATGCGCGTAATGTCCGCGCGTAAAAAAAACAGTACCGCAAAGAAGGTGCCAACATGCGCGGCGACATCGATTGTTCGCCCTTGATAGGGCTGGTCGGTTAGAACTGGAAGCAAAACCAGATGCCCGGAAGATGATATAGGCAGAAACTCAGTTACGCCCTGCACAAGCGATACAAGAATGATCATAAAAATTGGCATTAGTTAAGCTTCTCTATTTCAGGGCCATATCTGCCTAGATGGCGGTTTGAAACGCAATTGCACAGTAAAAGTCCCGGGTAATCGTCCCGGGTAATCGTACCGGACACGCTGGACTTTGAGATTGTTCTTATCGAACTTGCCTCTATTACGCAACTCACAGCGACACTCACAGTCACATTCACAGCCATTATCACCATAATAATACCGATTTGAGACTAAAATCAGCAATATCAAGCCTAATCACCTGCATTGCTTGACGCTTTGTCAAATACTAGGTATAAAAAGGTAATACTTATTGACTTTTATTCTGAGGCGCGCGCTATCACAGTGTGGCGCCCGATTGTGTCGGAATTTATGTGCAGGCATCTATGTGCAGGTATCTATAGGAGGCAGCGATGTCATCAAAAATGTTGAAATTTGTGGCTACAGAAAAAGCCATGCCGTCAAAGCGCAAAGCCGATGCCCGGGTTGCCGATTTTGACGAAATCTATGATGATTTCAATGTGGAGGCGGCAGAAACACAGGCTTCGCGTTGTTCACAATGTGGCGTGCCATTCTGCCAAACAAATTGCCCTTTGCATAATAACATACCAGATTGGTTGATGATGACAGCCGAAGGGCGGATGCAGGAAGCCTATGAATTATCGTCGCAAACCAATAATTTCCCTGAAATTTGTGGCCGTATTTGTCCGCAGGATCGTTTGTGTGAGGGCAGTTGTGTTATTGAAAAGGGATTCGAATCAGTCACCATTGGTGCGGTTGAAAAACACATAACCGAAACCGCCTTTGCCGAAGGGTGGGTCAAGCCTGCCGCGCCGCGTGTCGAGCTTGACGAATCTGTGGGCATCATCGGCGCTGGACCAGCCGGTTTGGCGGCAGCCGAAATGTTGCGTCACCGGGGCTATCAAGTGCATGTCTATGATCGTTACGACAGAATCGGTGGCTTGCTGATTTACGGAATCCCCGGTTTCAAGCTGGAAAAATCAATCGTTGAGCGCCGTGGTCAATTACTTCGTGATGGTGGCGTGCATTTTCATCTTAATGTTGATATTGGGGCTGATATTACTTTTAGCGATATCCGCAAAAAGCATGACGCAATTCTGGTGGCAACGGGGGTTTATAAAGCCCGTGATATCAGCACGCCGGGAAGCGGTCTTGGTGGTATTGTGCCAGCACTTGACTATTTGACGGCCTCAAACCGCAAAAGCCTTGGTGATGATGTACCCGCATTTGAGGATGGCCAGCTGAATGCGGCAGGTAAGAATGTCGTGGTTATTGGCGGCGGTGATACGGCGATGGATTGTGTCCGTACCGCAATCCGTCAAAAAGCCAAATCGGTCAGCTGTCTGTATCGTCGAGACAAGGCGAATATGCCGGGCTCGCAGCGTGAAGTGCAGAATGCCGAAGAAGAAGGTGTTGTTTTCAAATGGCTTTCAGCACCACAGGCCTTTTTAGGGGATGATAAGGTTTCTGCGGTGCAAGCCCAGTCAATTCATTTGGGACAACCAGATGCAACTGGACGCCAAGTGCCGCAAGTTATTGAAGGATCTTCGCATGACATGCCAGCTGATCTGGTTGTCAAAGCGCTTGGTTTTGATCCAGAGGATATGCCGAAAATGTTCGGTGATGATGGATTGAGCGTGTCTAAATGGGGCACGATCAGCATTGATTGGAAAACCATGATGACCAGTCAGCAAGGTGTATTTGCAGCTGGTGACATCGTGCGCGGCGCGTCCTTGGTTGTATGGGGTGTCCGCGATGGGCGCGATGCGGCTGAACAAATTGATGCATGGATCATGCAGCAGGCAGAGGCCAATGCGCCACGCCGTGTTGGATCAGGGAGCTAACAATGTCACATGATAATAAAAACTTTGATGCAGACGCCTTCATTGCCCGTCGCAAGGCCAATGAGGCCAAACTTACCGAAGCTGGTGTCTATGCTCCCGAGATGGAGCATGATGCGTGCGGTGTTGGTTTTGTAGCAACCCGCAATGGCAAGCCAAATCGTGCTGTTGTTGATGCCGCTATCGAAGCTTTACAGGCGATTTGGCATCGCGGTGCGGTTGATGCCGATGGCATGACAGGTGATGGGGCTGGGATTCACATCGAAATTCCGCGTGATTTCTTTATTGAACATATCGCCCGTACTGGACATGACGATGATGGTGGCCGCCTGGCTGTTGGTATGGTGTTCTTGCCCCGCACTGACCTTGCGGCTCAGGAACGATGCCGTTGTATTGTTGAACAGGAAATTCTGGAATTTGGCCATTTCATTTATGGGTGGCGTCAGGTGCCGGTTGATATACAGGCGCTTGGTGACAAAGCCAATGCGACACGGCCCGAAATCGAACAGATTATGTTTTCAATGCCTGCAGATATGACCGAAGAAGAAGCAGAGATTCAGCTTTATCTTGTCCGTCGCCGGATTGAAAAGGCCGTATTGAATGAATTGATCAGCGACTTTTACATCTGCTCGCTATCAAGTCGCTCGATCATCTATAAGGGTATGTTCCTTGCCGAGCAGGTCACGGCGTTTTTCCCTGATCTGCTTGATACGCGTTTTGTGTCATCTTTTGCGATCTATCATCAGCGCTATTCGACCAACACCATGCCGACATGGAAACTGGCACAACCGTTTCGTGTGCTTGCCCATAATGGAGAGATCAACACGATCCGGGGTAATCAGAACTGGATGACATGTCACGAAGACCGCATGGAAACGAGTCTGTTTGGCGATATGATCGAAGATCTGAAACCGGTCATTGCCAAAGGCAGTTCGGATTCATCGGCACTAGATGCCGTATTTGAGCTTATGGGACATGCAGGCCGTGCTTTGCCGATGGTCAAAACCATGATGATTCCTGAAGCTATTGATGTCAGTGGTACCAGCAAGCGTGCCCAGCTTTATGCCTATTGTAATTCTGTTATGGAACCATGGGATGGTCCGGCGGCAATCGCCGCTTATGCCAATAACTGGGTGATTGCAGGTCTGGATCGAAATGGTTTGCGCCCAATGCGCTATGTCGTAACCAATGACGGTCTGGTAATTGCTGGGTCTGAAACAGGTATGGTCGTTGTGCCTGACGCCAATGTCCTTGAGCGTGGTGGTCTTGGTCCAGGCGAGATGATTGGTATCAATCTAGCCGAAGGCAAGCTGTATCGTGACGATGAATTAAAAGACGCATTGGCTGAGCAAAATGATTATGGCAAGTGGATTGGCCGTGCCGAGCAGATGGATACGGTGTTGGCAAAGGCTAGTGGTAAGGGTGCAGAACGCTTGCCGGTGATGGATGCTCGCCGCCGTCAGATGATGGCTGGCTGGACTATGGAAGATATGGAACTTGTCCTACAACCCATGGCCGAAACGGGCAAAGAAGCTATTGGATCAATGGGTGATGATACGCCGCTTGCGGTGCTTTCGAGCCGCTATCGTGGGCTACATCATTTCTTCCGGCAGAATTTTTCGCAGGTCACAAACCCGCCGATCGACTCGCTTCGTGAACGCCATGTGATGAGCTTGCGCACCCGACTTGGCAATCTTGGCAATATTCTTGATGAGTCACCAACGCAATGTGATCATCTATTACTTAATTCTCCGGTGCTGACGATTCCTGAATGGGATGCTCTATGTCTGCATCTTGGTAAGAAGGCGTCGCATATTGACTGCACCTTTGACGCTGATGGCGAGGCAGATGACTTCACCACTGCGATTGAACGTATTCAGGCAGAAGCCGAGGAAGCGGTTCGGTCAGGCTGTGAACATGTTATGCTCACGGACCGCGCAGCCTCTGAAACGCGCGTTGCGATTCCTATGATACTGGCAACAGGTGCTGTTCATTCGCATCTAGTCCGCCAGCAATTACGCACATTCGCTTCGGTTAATGTGGCTTCGGGTGAATGTCTTGATGTGCATCATTTTGCCGTTTTGATCGGTGTTGGTGCCACAACCGTCAATGCCTATATCGCTGAAGAAGCGATCGCCGAGCGTCATGAACGTGGTCTGCTGCCGAACTTAACCGTTACTGATGCGGTTGGTAATTACCGCAAAGCTGTTGAAGATGGCTTGCTGAAAATCATGTCGAAGATGGGTATCTCAATTATTGCCTCCTATCGCGGCGGCTATAACTTTGAAGCTCTGGGTCTATCGCGTGCGCTGGTAGCCAAATATTTTCCAACCATGACATCGCGCGTGTCTGGTCTTGGATTGACAGGTATTCGCACCCGCATTCTGGACATGCACCAAAAAGCCTTTGCACATGATAATGTAACGTTGCCTGTTGGTGGGTTTTTCCGGTTCCGTAAATCGGGCGAGCGACATGCTTTTGATGGCCAGCTGATCCATGCGATGCAACATGCCTGTGATACAGGTTCCTTTGCCAGCTGGAAGAAATATTCCAGCCTTGTTGATGGGCAGGGGCCGGTGAATTTACGTGATCTGATAGACTTTAAGCCTGGTGGTGACGCTGTTGGGATCGAAAGTGTAGAATCGATTACAAATATCCGCAAAAGGTTGGTGTCACCGGGTATTTCGCTAGGTGCTCTCAGCCCCGAAGCGCATGAAACCCTTTCGATTGCGATGAACCGTATTGGCGCAAAGTCAGATTCTGGTGAGGGCGGCGAAGACCCTTCCCGTTTCAAACTCCGTGAAAATGGTGACAATCCGTCAAGTGCGATCAAACAGATTGCGTCTGGTCGATTTGGTGTAACTGCCGAATATTTGAACAATTGTCAGGAAATCGAGATCAAGATTGCGCAAGGGGCAAAGCCTGGTGAAGGTGGACAATTGCCAGGCATCAAAGTTGATAGCTTGATTGCCCGCCTAAGGCACGCAACGCCAGGTGTAACTTTGATTTCACCACCGCCGCATCATGATATCTATTCGATTGAGGATCTGGCACAGCTTATCTATGACCTCAAACAGATTAATCCCGACGCAAAAGTATGCGTCAAGCTGGTAGCGTCAACAGGTATCGGTACGATTGCCGCTGGTGTTGCCAAGGCCAAGGCTGATGCCATTCTGGTTTCGGGTCATGGCGGTGGCACTGGTGCTAGCCCGCAATCTTCGATCAAATATGCTGGCTTGCCTTGGGAAATGGGTCTGTCCGAGGTGCATCAGGTTCTATCGATGAATGATTTACGCAATAAGGTTGTTTTGCGTACCGATGGTGGATTGAAAACAGGGCGTGATATTGTCATGGCGGCAATGCTGGGGGCTGATGAATATGGCATTGGCACATCATCGCTGATCGCCATGGGCTGTATTATGGTGCGACAGTGCCATTCAAACACCTGTCCAGTTGGTGTCTGTACCCAGCGCGATGATCTGCGGGCGAAATTTGAAGGGACGCCGGAAAAAGTTGTCCAGCTATTTACACATCTTGCCGAAGAAGTGCGCGAAATCTTGGCGTCACTTGGCTTTACCTCGCTTGAAGATGTTATTGGCCGGACTGATTTGCTAAGCCAGGTAAGCCGGGGCGATGCGGCGCTTGACGATCTGGATTTAAATCCGATTCTTGTCCGTGCTGATGCGGATAAGGCCGAAATTAGTGCCCGTGACAAACCACGTACTGAAGTGCCGGACACACTTGATGCCTTGATGGTAAAGGATGCCAGCCAGGCGCTCGAATATGGATCAAAAATGCAGCTTTCCTATAATATCGAAAACACCCAGCGCGCGATTGGCACCCGCTTATCATCGCATATTGTGCGCCGGTTCGGTATGACGGGCCTAAAGCCTGGGCATATTTCAGTCCGGCTTCGTGGGTCGGCGGGTCAGTCAATCGGTGCTTTTGCCACCCAAGGACTGCGCCTTGATGTGATTGGTGATGCGAATGACTATGTCGGTAAAGGCCTATCTGGCGGTATGATCGTGGTTCGGCCAGCTGGATCAGTTACTTACAATGCTAGTGAAAATACCATTATTGGTAACACGGTTCTTTATGGCGCGACCTCTGGGCAACTTTATGCCGCTGGCCGGGCTGGTGAACGCTTGTGTGTTCGTAATTCGGGTGCCACAGCTATTGTTGAGGGTAGCGGCTCGAATGCGTGTGAATATATGACAGGTGGTAATGTTGTTATCCTTGGTGAAGTTGGCAATAATTTTGGGGCTGGCATGACAGGTGGTATGGCGTTTATTTATGACAAGGCAGGTAGCTTCCGCGACCGGGTTAATCCGGCAACTCTTGAAATTATCCGTATTTCCAATACCCATTGGGCGGATAAGCTTCGTGGCTTGGTTGAAGACCATGCCAAACAGACTGAGTCAGCCCTTGCCTTGCGCTTACTTAATGAATGGGACTCTGAGATTGGAAATTTCTGGCAGGTTGTGCCGACCGAGATTATTCCTACATTGGACAAGCCCATTGATCATGAGCAGTCGCTTGAGCAAACGGCCTAAATGGTGATTTAGGCCGCGCCTGTCTCAAACGTTGTTGCATTTTGTTGCGTTTTTTATGTATAGAGCGTCGCTATGTATGAAATTGCGCTACAGACTGATGCCGACACCAAGATTGTCGATGCTTTGATGGATGAGGCCTTTGGCCTTAATCGGCATGCGCGCTCGGTATGGAATCTGCGTCCGGGTGCCCCTATAGCTGAGATGTGCTTTGTCCTTCGTGATAATGGTATTGCGGTGGGATCGTTACGGTTCTGGGAAGTGATGCTGGGAACACACCCCATTCTGTTGCTTGGTCCACTTGCTGTGCGGCCTGATTTGCGGGGAAAAGGCTATGGCAAGGCATTGGTGTCTGCTGGTCTTACACATGCCAAATCTTTCAATTGGCCAGCCATTCTGGTATCTGGCGAAGTTGATTATTATCCGAAATTTGGATTTGTTCCAGCGGCGCCATACGATGTTCAATGGCCAGGTTTCATAGAGCCAGATAGGCTTCAGTTCTTTGAACTCAAGGATGGTTTTTTGGCTAGTTTGGCGGGGCAGGATTTAGCAGTCCGCCCTGTTGGGTAATGCCATCGGTAGTATTCTATTTGACAGAATGGTCTGTAAGGTGGTTTTGAACTGGTGAAATCGATAACTATATGTAAAATTACAGCTTATCGTGCTTCACGCCCATTCGGGTTTCAGACTATGAAGGTGTCCTGAATTTCATGCATGTACTGCATCACTATCAGCTATCCGCCGCATCGCGTTTTATCCGCTTGGTTCTGGCCGAGCGAGATGTGGTCTATTTGCCAAAGCTGGAAATACCATGGGAGCGTAATGAAGATTTTCTGCGCCTTAATCCTGCTGGTGATGTGCCGGTTATGGTTTCTGATAATCATGGCGTGATTGCGGGGGCGATGGTCATTGCTGAATATATCGAAGAAAGCGAAAGTCCGGCCTTGCTGTGGGGTGATATTGCGGTTCGGGCAGATATTCGGCGGCTTGTACATTGGTTTGAAGTCAAGTTTGCTAATGAGGTTGGCACCCCCTTATTGTCTGAGCGTGTGATAAAACGGTTTTCTGGCGAAGGGCAGCCATCTTCAGCCGTTATTCGGGCAGCGCTCAGTAATCTGAACATCCATATGCAATATATTGACTGGCTTGCTGAACAGGGAAGCTGGCTGGTGGGGAAACAGTTATCGTTGGCAGATCTCGCAGCGGCGGCGCATCTTTCTGTTCTGGATTATCTTGGCGACATAAATTGGGAAAAGCATCCAGAAGCCAAAACATGGTATGCTAAGATGAAGTCACGACCGTCATTCCGTGAATTGCTGGCGGATCAGGTGATTGGTCTGAAACCGCCAGCCTATTATAGCAACACCGATTTTTAGGCTGTTTCAGTCAGCTTTATGTGCGCAGTCATTTGGTTTGGTTATCTTGAATGCGGCGCACCAGATCGGTGATTGTTTGCCCTAGCATATCAAGCTGAGCTGGTTCTGAAAAACGATGCGTTGCGTTTTTGTCGAGATGCAGAAGCACATCATCGGAAGCAAGCTTTTCCATAATCCGGCTGGCGACCTGCCACGGCACCTCCTCATCCTGCATACCATGCAACAGCCGCACTGGCGCAGTGATCTTGATCGTGTCGCCTTGTAGATGCAAATGTGCCGCACCATCTTCAACCAGATGATAGGGATAGATGACAGGCTCATCAGCATATGGGTTGGGAACCGATAGAAATCCGGATTGCTTCATGGCTGATTGTGCATCCTTATCCAGCGTGTCCCAAATCAATTCTTTGGTGAAATCGGGAGCGGCGGCAATGCCAATCAGGCCGGCAATGCGCTCTGGCCGGCGACAAGCTGCGTTCAACATGATCCAGCCTCCAAGCGATGAGCCAACAAGGATTTGTGGCCCCACAGTCAGGTGATCAATTACCGCCAGCGCATCTGCGGTCCAGTCAGAAATCGCCAAGTCAAGAAAATTGCCATCCGACGCGCCATGGCCGCGATAATCGAACCGGATAAATCCATGTCCGTGGGTGCGTGCCCAGTTTTCCATATAAATAGACTTGGTGCCCTGCATATCAGACCCATGTCCACACAGAAATATGATACCTGGTTTTTGTCCATCTATCTTGTGATAAGCTATACGCTGGTTATCATTTATATCCAGAAAATCAGGTTCATCCATTGTCATTGGCTCTAATCGTCGTTATGAATTCGAAGTATCTTAGACATTTTGACCGAAAAGTTCATTGAATTTATGGCTAATACGCCTCGCTTAAGCAAAACAAATACGCCTCGGGATCAGCGGCCCGTGATTGTGCAGATTCTGCCAGCTCTTGATCGCGGGGGTGTCGAACGTGGTACAATCGAAATGGCGCAAGCTATCGAAAAAGCTGGCGGTCGTGCTGTAGTGATTTCAGCTGGCGGGCCGCTTGAACGACATATTGTGCGCTGTGGAGCAACGCATCATACATTGCCTGTAAATTTAAAGAATCCTTTAAAATGGGGTTCTATACGTCGTCGCTTACAAAAGATTTTACTGGATGAGGACGCGGATATCGTTCATGTCCGTTCGCGCGCACCAGCTTGGATCGCTTTGCCAGTGGCCAAGGCGCTTCGTATTCCGACCATCAGCACTGTTCATGGCCGGTTTCATGCACATTCCTTTCTCAAGAGAATTTATAATGGAAAAATCATCAAAGTAGATCATGTCATTGCCATCTCTAAATATGTGAAACAGCTGATTACCAGTCAGTTTGTTGGCGTGGAAGAGCGCATGACAGTTATTCATCGCGGTGTTGATGTTGATGTTTTCGATCCCCAAGCAGTAAACCAGACGCGGATCATCAATTTTGCAGATTCGGTTGCCTTACCCGAAGAAATGCCAGTGGTGATGTTGCCTGCCCGACCAACATTGTGGAAAGGGCATGAAATCCTGCTTGATGCCTTAGCCTTGATAAAGGATATGCCCTTTATCTGTCTGTTTGTCGGCGCTGCCGATGGTAAGCAGGCCTTTATTGACAGAATTACCAAACATGGCACCGATCTTGGACTTGAAGGGCGGTTTCGTCTGGCACATGCAGTTGATGATATGCCCGCTGCCTTGATGGTTGCTGATGTGGTTGTGATGCCCTCAATAACGCCCGAGCCTTTTGGTCGTATTTCCCTTGAAGCCCAGGCGATGGGACGACCAGTTGTCGCCTTTGATCATGGTGGCGCCGTTGAATCGATCAAGCATGGCCAGACCGGCTGGCTGGCAACCCCGGGGGATGCGGAAAGTTTGGCTGACTGCATCCGTCAGGCATTGGAATTGCAAGGTGCCAATCGCCAAGTGCTGGCAGATAAGTCACGTGCGCATATCGAGCGTAGCTTTTCGACAACGCGAATGTGTAATGAAACGGTTAAGATATATCGTCGGATTCTGCAAAAATCACAGCTTGCTAACAATGGCTAAATGTCCAATGGCTAATTGTCGCTCTTGGCTTGAGTTTGCTAACATCAACAGTTAGCATCTGGCTCGTAAAATTGCTATGTGTCTTGCACAGGCGCACCAGATTAAAGATTGTGAAAAGGTTACATGCCAAATATTACCCTTCCTGACGGATCTGTTCGTTCCTTTGATGCGCCGGTAACACCGGCTGATGTGGCGGCCGCTATAGGCCCCGGTCTTGCCAAGGCAGCCTTGTTGGCTGTTGTCGATGGCGAAGAGTGGGATTTGACGCGTGCTGTTGATACTGACGTTAATATGGCGTTGATAACGGCCAAGGATGATGCCGCGCTAGCTTTGCTTCGGCATGATTGCGCGCATGTTATGGCCGAAGCCGTCCTCGAACTATATCCGGAAACACAGGTCACAATTGGCCCTGCTATCGAAAACGGGTTCTATTACGACTTTCACCGTGAAAAGGCATTTTCCGAGGATGATCTGGCATCGATTGAAAAGCGCATGCACGAGATCGTTGATCGAGATGAAGCCATCATACGTGATGTCTGGACACGCGATGAGGCGGTTGCATTCTACGAAAAGAATAATGAGCCTTTCAAGGTTGAACTTGTTGCCGCCATTCCGGCTGAAGAAACCGTTACTTTTTATAAGCAGGGTAATTTTATTGATTTGTGTCGTGGGCCTCATTTGCCGTCAACAGGCAAGCTTGGACACGCTTTCAAATTGATGAAGGTGGCTGGCGCTTATTGGCGTGGTGACTCAGACCGACCAATGCTACAGCGTATCTATGGTACGGCATGGCGGACGGAAAAAGAACTGAACGCCTATCTGCATATGCTTGAAGAAGCTGAAAAGCGCGATCATCGCAAACTTGGCAAGCAGTTGGATATGTTTCACCTGCAAGAAGAAGCTGCTGGATCGGTATTCTGGCATCAAAAAGGCTGGTTCATCTATCGTGAAATTGAATCCTATGTCCGCCGTCGGCTTGAACAGGCTGGTTACGGCGAGGTTAAAACCCCCCAGCTAGTTGATCGTACATTATGGGAAGAATCAGGCCATTGGGATAAATTCCGCGAGAATATGTTCACCGCGCAATCGGAAGATGAGCGCACTTTGGCGTTAAAGCCAATGAACTGTCCTTGTCATGTTCAGATTTTCCGCCAAGGCATAAAGTCATATCGTGATTTGCCATTGCGTATGGCTGAATTTGGGTCCTGTCATCGGAATGAACCATCAGGAGCTTTACATGGAATCATGCGGGTGCGCGCCTTTACTCAGGATGATGCCCATATTTTTTGTACTGAAGATCAGATTACCGAAGAATCGGTTCAATTCTGTGCACTCTTGCAATCAATATATGCCGATTTTGGATTTACCGACATACGGGTGAAATTTTCTGACCGTCCAGACGTGCGGGCAGGAGATGATGCGACTTGGGACAAGGCTGAACGCGCGCTGACTGATGCCTGTAGCGCTGCCAAGCTTGAGACCACACTAAATCCTGGCGAAGGCGCCTTTTATGGGCCAAAGCTGGAATTTGTTCTGCGTGATGCGATTGGCCGTGACTGGCAATGCGGCACTTTGCAGGTGGATTTTGTGCTACCTGAACGCCTCGATGCTGAATATGTCGGCGAAGATGGAAATCGTCATCGGCCAGTTATGTTGCACCGCGCCATTCTTGGTTCGATGGAACGATGGATCGGCATTCTGATTGAACAATATTCCGGACGTATGCCCAATTGGCTTGCGCCTGTGCAGATTGTTGTCGCATCTATTACCGATAGTGCAAATGATTATGCCGAACAGGTTGCCCGCACTGCCGAAGCGATGGGGCTGCGGGTCGAGCGTGATTTCCGTAATGAGAAGATCAGTTACAAAGTGCGTGAACACAGTGTTATGAAGGTGCCGTTCATTTTGGCTGTTGGTGGTCGCGAGGCTGAGGCCGGAACCGTTGCCTTGCGCCGCCTTGGCTCGAATGACCAGACCGTGCTGGATATGAAAGAAGCCCTGGCAATGTTGCGCGATGAAAGCGTGGCACCTGACCTAAAGGCCGGATGATCCAGCAAAACGCAATAGCCAAAAGCAAAGCAAAAGTGACAAAAATTAAAAAACTAGCTAAATTACGCTGGTTTTGTTAATAAAACCCTATAATACGGCGTGTTTTGATGGTAACAGAACATCACTATAGTTATTGAAACGGCAAAAGCCGTAACCTTTTGACAAAAACAGGAGAAGTTTAGATAGTACGTCCACATAGTAATGTGCCACCCGCACAAGATGGTCCGCGCGTGAATGGCGCTATTAGAGCGCCACAAGTACGTTGCATTGATCCCGAAGGGGGGCAGCTAGGGGTTCTCGATACCCGTGATGCCATCAATAAGGCCGAAGATTTTGGTCTTGATCTGGTCGAGGTTCAGCCAAATGTTGATCCTCCCGTATGTAAAATTCTCGATTATGGCAAATATAAATATGAAGCGCAGAAACGCGCCAACGAGACGCGTAAAAAACAGAAAATCATTGAAGTAAAAGAAATTAAGCTCCGGCCAAATATCGACGAGCATGATTATCAGGTCAAAATGCGGGCTGTGAATAAATTTCTTGGTTCGGGCGATAAGGTAAAGGTTACTTTGCGCTTCCGTGGCCGTGAAATGGCGCACCAGGAATTAGGTGCGAATGTTCTACGGCGAGTCCGTGATGAAACTGAAGAAGTGGCAAAGGTGGAGTCCCATCCAAAGATGGAAGGCCGCCAGATGATTATGGTCATCGCCCCGAAATAAAGAGTTCAACATTGCGCCAAAAATAGGTGTGGTAGCGGGGTTGATTCCCCGACGTATTCAGCTTATAAACGCCGCTTCGCGTTACTTGTCGCGTCCGGGCCTGAAACAACAGGGCATGCCCGGCCGGCTTATCGCCTGACTGACCGCCCCTCGCTTTGTGATATGGGGGTGGCATATGCAGGTCACCTTTATGAAGAAAGAGGTCAAAATGCCCAAGATGAAGACCAAAAGCGGTGCGAAAAAACGCTTTCGCCTGACCGCAAGTGGCAAGGTTCGTGGCTCAGCCGCGTTTCTCAGCCATAATCTCCGCCGTCGTTCCCAGAAAATGAAACGCAAAGCGCGTGGCACCATGATTCTAAGTGATGCCGATGCTCGTATTGTAAAACGTTTCATTCCATACGCATAGGGAGCTGATACATGGCACGCGTTAAAAGAGGCACTACAACCCATGCTCGTCACGGCAAAGTCATCAAGGCTGCCAAAGGCTATTATGGACGTCGTAAAAATACTTTCCGGACAGCTACGCAGGCGGTCGATAAAGCCCGTCAATATGCGTATCGTGACCGTCGTGTTCGCAAGCGGGAATTCCGCGCTTTGTGGATCCAGCGGATCAATGCGGCTGCCCGCATCCATGGCATCACCTATTCACAAATGATGGGTGGTCTGATCAAGGCTGGAATCGAAATTGACCGCAAAATGCTTGCTGATCTTGCTGTGAATGAACCAGCAGCCTTTACCGCGCTGGTGGAACGTTCACGCGCGGCAAGCTAAACACGCTTCATACCTGAATATCCAGGCCGCAGTTTTGAACGGAACCAGATCATTATTTGGTGGTTCAAGCTGGCGGCCTGTTCTATTTTGAACTGATTATTTATCGCCCTTGCTGTGATGATATCAACTGTGCTGGAACGGATATTATGCAAAATCTGGAATCTCTATCATCGGAAATTCTGACAGCTATAAATGCGGCTGAATCACTCGAAGCGCTGGATAATGTGCGCATTGAGACATTGGGTAAAAAAGGCCGTGTGTCTTTAATGATGCGTGATCTTGGCGGGATGGAACCCGAAGCACGCAAACAGGCGGGACAGGATCTGAACGTCCTCAAGGATACGATTGCCCGTGCGATTGAGACGCGCCAGACAATCTTGGCTGATGCGGCGCTTACCGAAAAACTTGCCGCCCAGCGTGTTGATGTGAGCTTGCCGTCGCGTCCGCAAATTGATGCGCGCTTGCATCCATTATCCCGTACAATCGAAGAAGTTGTCGCTATCTTTGCCGAAATGGGCTTTGCTGTCGCCGAAGGCCCTGATATCGAATCGGATTATTATAATTTTACCGCCTTGAATATCCCCGAAGAACATCCGGCGCGCCAAGAACATGACACCTTCTATCTGCCGCCTGATGCTGATGGCAAACGCAAGGTCTTGCGGACACATACCTCGCCGGTGCAGGTGCGCACTATGGAAACGAGCGCACCGCCGATCCGGATTATCGTGCCAGGCCGCACCTATCGTTCGGATCATGACGCCACTCATTCACCGATGTTTCATCAATGCGAAGGTCTGGTGATTGGTGATGGCATTCATATGGGGCATCTCAAAGGATGCTTGATTGATTTCTGCCGTGCATTCTTTGGTGTCGATGACTTGCCAGTACGTTTCCGCCCTAGCTATTTTCCCTTTACTGAGCCGTCAGCCGAAGTTGATATTGGATGCACGCGTGATGGCGGTGGCCTGAAAATAGGGGCTGGCGATGATTGGCTGGAAATTCTCGGCTCTGGCATGGTCAATCCGCGGGTGCTGGAAAATTGTGGCTATGACCCCGATAAATATCAGGGTTTTGCCTTTGGTATGGGCATCGAACGCATCGCGATGCTGAAATATGGCATTCCCGATTTGCGGACATTTTATGACAGTGATCTGCGCTGGATGCGGCATTATGGATTTTTGCCCTTTGATGCGCCGTCGATTCATGCTGGCCTAGTCGGAGGTAGTGTCTGATGAAATTCACCCGTGATTGGCTATTTGACCATCTCGATACTGACCGTAGCTTTGATGAGATTCTCGACATTCTGCCAATGCTTGGCCTTGAGGTCGAGTCGGTGACTGATCGGGCGGCGGCGCTGGCGCCGTTCACCATTGCCGAGGTGGTATCGGCGGTGCAGCATCCGAATGCTGATAAATTACGTGTCTGCATGGTCAACACCGGATCAGGTGATCCGATCCAGGTGGTCTGTGGTGCGCCAAACGCACGCGCTGGCATGAAAGGCGTTTTTGCCCCCGCTGGTGCTTATGTGCCTGGTATTGATCTGACGCTCAAAGTGGGCGAAATCCGTGGGGAGGCGTCAAATGGTATGCTGTGCTCGGAACGTGAGATGCAGCTATCTGACGAACATGACGGCATTATCGATCTGCCCGATGATGCGCCAGTTGGTGCGGCCTTTGCGCCTTATGCGGGTCTTGATGATCCGGTTATTGAGATTGCCATCACCCCGAACCGTGCTGATTGTCTTGGGGTGCGGGGTGTGGCGCGTGATCTGGCGGCGGCTGGCTATGGCCGTTTGAAAGATGTTGATTTTGCGGCGCATGACGGCCGTTATGACAGTCCCGTGCAGTGGGTCATTGATCCAGCCGCAAAGGCATTCTGCCCGCGCGTTACCGGGCGTGGATTCCGCGGCCTGAAGAATGGCAACAGCCCCAGCTGGATGGCGGGACGTTTGAACGCTGTTGGTCAGCGTCCGATCAGCGCGCTGGTTGATATCACCAACTATGTGATGATTGATCTTGGTCGCCCGTTACATGCCTATGATGTTGCCAAGATTAATGGTGACAGTTTGACCATTCGTCCAGCCAAGGATGGCGAAACGCTAACCGCATTGAATGAAAAGCACTATAGCCTTGATGCCAGCATGTTTATCATTGCCGATGAACATGGTGCAGATGATCTTGCGGGTATCATGGGCGGTGCGCGCACAGGCGTTAGTGACACCACCACCGAAATGTTCCTTGAAGTGGCGATTTTTGACCCGATCTCGGTGGCAACCACGGCGCGTAAGCTGAATATCAATTCGGATGCCCGTTATCGCTTTGAGCGTGGCCTTGATGTGACCTCACCAGATTGGGTGCAGGGGCATGTGGCGCGGCTGGTTCTGTCAATCTGCGGCGGCGAAGCCAGTCATATTGTCAGCGCTGGTGATGGGGCTAACTGGCAACGGCAGATTTTCCTGAGCCATGACAAAGTCCAAAAACTAACCGGCATGGATGTGCCAATCACCGATCAACAGCAGATTTTGCAAACACTTGGCTTTACGATTGTAGCTTGTGATGATGATTCGGGTGATGGCGGCTGGCAAGTAAGCCCACCAGCTTGGCGTGGTGATATTGATGGCGCCGCCGATCTGGTCGAAGAAATTGGCCGTATTCATGGATATGATAATTTGACGATGGCGCATCTGCCGCGTGAACATGTTATAGCGCAACCGTCATTATCCCCGGCTCAGGCACGTTTGTTCCGCACGCGACGGGCATTGGCGGGATGCGGTTTGATGGAAGCGGTGACATTTTCATTTCTATCCGAATCGCACGCACAGGCTTTTGGCGGAGGGGCGGATCACCTGAAATTGGTGAATCCGATTAGTGCGGATCTGTCTGTTATGCGGCCATCTATCCTACCCAATTTGCTTGCCGCCGCCGCCCGTAATCAGGATCGCGGCGAATCCGATGTGGCGATGTTCGAAATTGGCCCAGTGTTTTTGGGTGACCAGCCTGATGAACAAAGAACAGCCTGTAGCGGTATCCGGCATGGTGCCACCGCGCCACGCGAATGGCATGGCACGATGCGCAAAACGGATTTGTTTGATGCCAAAGCCGATGCCGAAGCGGCGCTCGCGGCACTTGGTGTCCGCTCTGCGGGTCTTCAGACTATAGCCGAGGCACCTGATTATTTTCACCCCAATCGTTCTGGCGCTTTGGTTCAGGGACGTACAAAGCTGGCCAGCTTTGGTGAACTCCATCCGCGTATTGCCGAGATATTTGGGTTACGTGGCATTGTTGTTGGCTTTGAAATTCATGTCGAAGATGTGCCTATGCCAAAATCAAAAGGGCCAGCCAAATCCCTATTGTCTATGTCGGTATTCCAGCCTGTTTCACGTGACTTTGCCTTTATCGTTGATGCCGATGTAGCGGCGGGTGATTTGCTTCGTGCGGTGAAATCGGGTGCTGGGTCTTTGCTGTCTGATATGCGTGTCTTTGACGTCTATCAGGGCGATAATATTGATGCGGGTAAGAAATCGGTTGCCATTACCATCACGCTAAGCCCGACCAAGGCGACGCTGACCGATGAAGAGATTGAAAAAATATCGGCATCGGTGGTTGCGTTGGCGGCTAAGAATTGTGGTGCTGTATTACGCGGTTAATGGCCCCGTTATAGTCATGTGCCCATTATAATCATGTGATACTCATGTGATGCTCATGTGGCAATCATGTCACCACAATGATTCCGCCATAATTATATAACAGTTAATCCATACGTATATGGCTGTGTGCCTTGTAAATAAGCAAATCAGCAAATCAGCAAATCAACAAGCCATAAGCATAGCTATGCGTCACGCAAAATATGCCAGATCACCCTTTTGCTCACGCTCATAAGTAACATTTACTTTGCATTCAGGCACTGTGGGTGGGCAGGCACTTTGGGCATGTGCTGGTTCATGTTGACCAGATAAAGCCCAGATAATGCCCTGATAAATATTTTCAGCCGCCTCAAGCCCCTCTTAACATTAAATTTTTCTAATTTAAAAAAAGAAAAAAACATCGATTTTTTTTCGCATCATTAACTTTTTTTTAACAACATGTCCCGTAACTTCAGGGCTGAGGGAGTGTTTGAAACTCAAACTCGGATTGTCCAACGGAGTTATTTATGACAAATTCAGATCGCTATTCACCTGATGATTACAATGCTGACCAGATTGACGAAGATATCGTCGAGCATCAGGGTACAGATAAAACAAAGCGTGTAGCTAGCAATAACTTACCGGTGCCAGAGATCGACTTGCTTTTCTTTCTTTCCGACGGGAACCTACATTGGGAGAACGGTGCTGAAAACCAAGATTTTTTCCCTCATTTGATTATTCCTATTGCTGATTTAAAGGCGGGCACTCATGCTCGATTAATTATAAATCAACCTAATCCTCATGGCTTTGAAACCACCTTTACATACAAATTTGTGGATAAAAATGGACTTGAGAGTCCTGAATATGAAGTTACGTTCAGTGTAGGT
>NZ_CBFHNB010000001.1:19086-103682 GCF_965657105.1 Puniceispirillum sp. (SeqCode) | reverse complement strand
CTTTAGAGGCGCGCCCTGCTGGATGGCGGTTACAAATGGTGCAAGTCCCTGTGAGTAGGCAATATCAATATCACCTGCCAGCATGGCTTCGGTCATCTGGACGCCTGTTGAGAAGTCAGTCCAGTTTACGTCAACGCCCATAGCTTCGTCATAGGCTTTGTCAACTTTTGCAATCTGGTTTGGGGTTGCCCATTCCAAGAAGAAAGCAACATTAACGCTGTCAGCGGCGTGCGATACGGTTGCTGTTGTAAGCGCCATTGCGCCAACAGTCATTGCCATTGCAGTTCCTAAAATCTTTTTCATTCTTCAAGTCTCCCTTTCATACGCATTCATATCCAACTATTTGGATATGCCGCATAAATTAATATTTCACGTCTATAATCTGATAGCCTATTCTGGATTTGCGAGGTTTACAAGCCAACAATATCAGCAATCTTCATGATAGCTTATTGTTACAATTGGATTTTGTACTATTCTAAAGGCGGCTAAATATGACGGATGTAAAACGAAGTCTAATCACAATCATGTGATTTGCAGTTTTTGCCATCCATATCTATGGACAGAATTTTTAGCCTTTCACCAGAGCACTGCTTCATTCCTTATCGGAAATACAAGCCTTTCAGATTGCCTTTATCATCGACAACAGAAAACATTCATGTGACTTTTTGCCAAGCAAGTCATAGAAATATAATAACAATTAAGGTTAATTATTCAAAAAATGTTACATTATATTTCCTGCTATATGCGCTTTTAAGTCACGTTAAGACAGGCATATATGTTTATAATATTTAAAGTCACATCTAGGGGAAATTCATATCATGGCATCATCAGAAGCATTTTCGGGCATGGTCGCAAATGGTCAAAGACGCGCGACAAAGATTGTGGCAACAATCGGTAATGTATCTTCTGACCCCGATTGTCTGCGACGCCTGATCAATGCGGGGGTGAATGTTTTTCGCCTGAATTTTTCACATGGAACCCAAGAAGAACAAGGCGCCCGGATTGACGCGATACGCCAGATCGAAACCGAAACAGGGATTCCAACCTGTATATTGGCTGACATGCAGGGGCCTAAATATCGTGTTGGCGTGGTGGCGGACGGCGTTGCGGTAAAGGCTGGTGATCAAATTACCTTTGATCAGGATGAAGCGATTGGTTCAGCAACGCGTGTTGGCTTGCCGCATCCTGAAATCTTTGCCGCTATGTATCCTGGTGCCCGTTTTCTGATGGATGACGGTAAGCTTGTTCTGGTTGTTAAAAGCCTGAGTAATGACAGTTTTGTTGCCGAGGTTGTCGTTGGTGGCCCTTTAAAAAGCCGCAAGGGTGTCAATATTCCCGATATCGTTCTGGATACAAAGCCCCTTACCGAAAAGGATATGTCTGATCTAGAATTTGCCCTTAGTAAAAATGTTGACTGGGTAGCCTTGTCCTTTGTCCAGCGCGCCAGTGACATGATTGAAGCCCGGACTTTGGTTGGTAAACGTGCCGCACTCATGGCTAAAATCGAAAAGCCTGCTGCCTTGAAAGAGTTAGGTGCGATTATCGAAGCTTCGGATGGCATAATGGTGGCGCGTGGTGATCTAGGCGTTGAATTGCCGCCCGAAGATGTGCCCGCCTGGCAAAAGAAAATTATTGCCAAATGTCGGTTAGTTGGAAAACCCGTTGTGGTTGCAACGCAAATGCTGGAATCGATGATTACCGCACCTGCGCCAACCCGTGCTGAGGCGTCGGACGTTGCGGGTGCTGTGTTTGACGGAACCGATGCTGTTATGCTGTCGGCAGAAACCGCTGCGGGCGCGTATCCGATTGAGTCGGTCGAGATTATGGCGCGTATCGTTTGTGCCGCCGAAGCACATATTCGCGAGGATGATGCCAGTAAATATGCCCAATTACCTGTCGAGCCAACGGTCTATCACGCGGTTGCTCGTGCCAGTGTGGCCTTGGCAGATGCGGTTGATGCCGATGTTATAGTTGCCTTTTCAACCTCTGGTAACACCGCCATCCGGATCGCGCGTGAACGTCCTGATACACCCTTCATTGTCATGACACCGCATATGGAAGTGCAACGCAGACTTGCCTTGTTATGGGGGACAACAACTGCACATAGCGCCTTTAGCCATGATTTTGAAAATGCAATTACCGAAGCGGGCACCCTTGTCCGCAAAAAGGGTATGGCCAGTAATGGCGGGCATATTGTGGTGGTAGCGGGCATGCCATTTGGTATCGCTGGCACAACCAATTCAATGCGGGTTGTTCGCATCTAGCGCGGCTTTGATCCTGCTTGCATTTTAATTTCAAATATAGATAGGGTATGTGACGCATTATGTTGCGTTTAAACAAACCGTTATTTGGAGATATAATATGACAACAGTCGGTTTCATCGGACTGGGAAATGTGGGTGGCAAGCTTGCTGGCAGCCTGATTCGCAATAAATTTGATGTGATCGTGCGCGATCTTGAAAAAGACGTGGCACAACCGTTTTTGGACGCAGGCGCGCGCTGGGCTGATTCCCCGCAAGCGATGGCCGCCGCCAGTGATGTGATTATAACATGTTTGCCATCACCAGCCGCTAGTGCTGCGGTCATGGAAGCCGAAGATGGCATTCTGGCAGGCTTGTCGGCAGGTAAAATCTGGGCCGAAATGAGCACGACTGACGAAACCGAGGTTAAAAGATTAGGAGAAAAGGTTCTGGCAACAGGCGCTTTTCCCGTGGATTGTCCGGTTTCAGGCGGATGTCATCGTGCCGCGACTGGCAATATTGCCATTTTTGCTGGTTGTGACCGGCATGTGTTTGAAACAATGCTACCTGTTTTAACGATTTTGGGACGCCGCGTGCTGCATACAGGCCCGTTGGGATCGGCTTCGGTGCTGAAGGTGATGACAAACTATCTGGCTACGGCGAATCTGGTGACTGTATGTGAGGCACTGGTAACATCCAAAATGGCTGGAATGGACCTTAACACAACTTATGAAGCCATTCGCATTTCATCGGGTAATTCATTTGTTCATGAAACCGAAAGCCAAGTCATTCTGAACGGTAGCCGTGATATTAATTTTACAATGGATTTGGTGATCAAAGATATCAGCCTGTTTCAGGATATTGCTGATCGGGCAGGTGTGCCGCTGGAAATATCGCCAAAATTGATTGAAATTTTCAAAGATGGCCAAAGCCGCTTTGGCCCACGCGAATGGTCACCAAACATCATCAAAAGATTGGAAGAAGCCGTCGGCGTTGACATTCTGGCTCCTGGCTTTCCAGCTGAAATGACTGATGATGAGCCAGAAGCGGTTGGGTATGAAGTTATTCCAAAATCATAGTAAGCATGTGATCTGCAAGGCTGGGCTGACAGGTTACGCTGGCAGGTTACAATGCCTGGCCTTGCAATTTTTGCTTTAGGGCATCGATCATCGTCTGGGCATTGAGCATGAAGGGGTTTATCAGCAAGGCCGCCTCATAAGCATTCAACGCGCCTTTTAGATTGCCGTTTTGCATATGGATCATAGCCAGCCCTGACAAGGCGCCAAAATGGCGCGGCTCACGTTCTAGCACCTCGACGATGTCGGCTTTGGATCCATCGTGATCGCCCAACATATAGCGCACAGTCGCGCGCTTGTTCCACGCTTCGGCGAAATCAGGTTGCGTATCGATGAGGCGGGAAAAAACAAGCCCAGCTTCGGCCAGTTGATTAGCCTGCATCATCTGGATGCCTAGGCGCATCATGCCGGTTGCATCCGGATTGCTGTCATGAACAACCCATAAAGACCAAATTTTGCTTTCTATATCTCTGGCTTTGCTGGTTGTTGTTACCTGTAATGACTGAAATAGTTCATTCAGCGCAGGATTACTCTGATCCGCTAGAGCAGGCGCTGGCGTCAGTGTAAGAATTAATATGATGATTTTCAAATACCGCATATTTTGAATATAGCCTTTATTCTGAATTTTCCAAGAGCGAGGTATGATTTTAGGCAATAGTCAATATCGTGCTTTGGCCAATACACTAACGCCATTAAAGTGGTTCGATACTGAAATGGAGTGTCGAATGAAAGCTGTGTATATATTCATGGCCAGCCTGTGGCTGGTGATCATGCCGCATCATGTAAGCGCATCGAAACTGGATGCTGTTACCAAAGCGCAATTACAGACAACGATGATTACCTTTTTAGAAGAGGCTGCAGATGAGGCAGGTGCTTTTGGGGTGATTGACCGCGATACAGGTTTTCGTGTGTCGGTGTTCCCAGGCGCAATCCATCCGCGCATTATACCTTATGGGACGGATTATTTTCTCTGTATCGAAATGTTCGATGCGGCAGGTAAGAAATATGAAGCTGATTTTCTGGTGCGAAACGGTACAGACGGATGGATGGTTGTCGATGTAATGATGAACCAGCGTGATCTGCTCCGCAAAGCCATCGCCAATTCAGGCTCTTAACGTCATGTTGTCCAAGGCAGGATGGGCAAAGATATTTTCGCGAAACAGCCTATTTACGCAATTTTTTCTTTTATGTCTTGCTTCGGCTACTTTAGGAAGTCTGCTTGCCGTTGCCGGTTTCTATCAATATCGGTCAGTTAATGCCTCAAACCGGATGGCGGTAGAACTTGCCAATACGGTGCACATAAGCGCGCCACTTCTGGAAGCGGCGCTGGCTGACGATCGGCACGCTGAAGCGCGACGTATTTTGCGTCTGTTTGCGGCCTTTCATTATGTGCAATGTGTCGATATTCTGGATAATGGCGCGTTGGCTCTGTCCTGGCCAGCGATTGGCTGTGCAAAGCTTCCCATGGTCGGTGAGACCATGACATTTGACCAAAGCTTTAGCCAGCCAGGGCGGGTGTTGACGCTGCGGATTGATGAGAGCATTTCAGCCCGCAATCTTTATATGGAAACAGCGCTGTTTGCAGCGACAATTTTTATTATCATTCTGGTGATCTTTTGTGCGCTGGCCTTGTCTTTCCGCAATGTAGTATTGCGCCCGCTTGATTTACTGAAATCGGCGATGATCGTTGCATCGCCAGAAAATCCGGTGCTTGCCAAGCGGGTTCGCAATGATGAACTGGGGGCTATGGTCGATGTCTATAACAAGCTTGCCGCTGCATCACGCTATTATATGCGCCGGCTTCAACGATATCAGGACTCATTAGTGACAAGCGAACAACGTTTCAAAGACCTTGCCGAGATTTCGGGGGACTGGTTCTATGAAATGGATGAAAATCTGAATTTTGCATTTATTTCAGAACGATTTTTTGACTTGTTCGTATTACGTGATGAGGATGTGATTGGTAAATCGCATATTGATATTAACGCTGGGGAAGCCGAAAATGAAATGCTGCGTCAGCATACAAAGCTAATGAAGCGGCATGAAGAGTTTCGCAATCTGGAATATCAACTTATTGATGGCGGCGGTAACGTCAAATGGGTGTCGATTAATGGCAAACCTGTTTTTGACGAGGCATCTGTGTTTACGGGGTATCGGGGCACTGGTTCGGACATAACGGTTCAGAAATTGCGGGCACGGCTACTGGAAGAAACCAGTCGTGATATCAATGACTCGCTACAATATGCAAGTAATATTCAGCGTGCTTTGCTTTGCGATCGAAAGCATATGACAGCGATTTTGGGGAAAACAATTGCTATCTGGCAACCCAAGGATCTGGTTGGAGGTGACTTCTACTGGCTCAAAAAGATTAGCAACCATGACTATCTGGTATTTTTTGATTGTACTGGTCATGGTGTGCCAGGAGCGTTTATGACACTGATTGTCACGTCGGTTCTTGACCAGATTGCAGTGTCCACGACAAGTGCCCTTTCGGGGACAAAATTGATGTATAAGCTTCATGAAGGTGTTTGCGCGGCACTTGGCCTTTCATCTGATAAGACAGCTGGCAAAGACGGGCTCGATTGTGCAGTTCTAAGGTTTAGCAAAGACTATGACAGGCTAAAGTTTTGTGGCGCATCAATGGATCTTTATCTAGTGCCCGAAGAGGGTGCCGCCACGAGGTTGCGTGGTGACAAGGCTATGCTTGGCTATGATGTGAATGCCAAGCTACCAGACTTCAAAACCTATGATATCGATATTGATACAAACAGTTTTGTGATCGCGACTGATGGTTTCATCACGCAGGTGGGTTCGGCTGAAAACCGAGTCTTTGGCAGCCGCCGGTTTGCCGAGGCATTAGATCATGTACAGGGGAATGACCCAAGTAAACTGGCTCGGTTTCTGGCAAAAACGCTGAAAGACTGGCAAGGTTCTGAAGAACGTCGTGACGATGTGACCGTCCTAGCTTTCAAGCCGTCGCAAAAAGACTGACTTATTCTTCAAAATCATATGCTACGACAATATCGGCTGTGTAGCTGACCGTATCTGGGTTAAAGGCGCGTGGCACAGCGCCTGCACCTTCCATTGATGTCTGAACCCATTCCATCGCATCTTGATCAGGATATTCCCAGATTTCGAATAGTATCAGGGGGGCTTCGCGTAATTGATAGACGCGATATCTGGCATCAACGGCAGAAACACGCTCTTCAACAATTTTGGTCGCGTCAATAAATGCTTGGGCATCATCTTGTGTTTTAAAGGTGCGCTGGTAAATTCGTGCTATTTTCGGTTCCATTATGGCATTCCAATTCAACGTTCAGGCACCCTCGGCAGAACCTTGTCTTGTGGTGGCGTCTTTTGGGTGCAGTATTACTTTATACGGTCTATTAATTTTACAGGTCACCTGTTTTATCTATGGTTGTTTTTCGTCAAGGGATTTTAACGCATCTTCAAGCAGGATTTTTACCTTGCCTATTTCGGTCACCTTGTTGCTGTCAAAATACAGTTTGAAACCGTCAGAATTACCCACGATCAGACGTTCGTCTGGTGGGCTATTGGTCAGTGTTTCTGCCTGTGTCTCGAGCGGTTCGAACAGATTGACCTTTTGGCGCGGCCCAACCGATGCCGCGATGTCACATGCTTTGCAACTGATTTGATCACGAACCAGATTATATGTGTTTTCGGTGACAAGCACCTTGTCAACTGGGCATAAAGCCTGTGTCCGTGCTGCCTCATTCACGACGCGGCCGATTGCTGTATAGTGCAGACGCTCGCTAGATCCAAAATTCCCCACGGTGCAAAATCCCGAACTTATGCCCATGCGCACATGCATCGGTATAGGAATGCCTGAAGCTTTCCATTTTTCGCGCAAAACAGTCAGTCGTTGTTGCATCTCTAGCGCCATATGAACGGCCGCGCGCGCGTCAGCATCCAGCCCATTACTAATCGGATTGCCAAAGAAAATCACAATAGCATCACCAATGAATTGATCTAGCGTACCTCCCCAGCGGTTACATATATGGGTCATTTCGGTGAAATAATCATTCATGAGCCACGCCATCTGCTCAGGAGCCAAATCGTCTGTCATCCCCGTAAATCCAACAATATCCGAGAAAAATAAAGTCAGCTCGCTTCGCTGTATCGTTTTTAGAGTATCGTCATGTCCCGCCGCCAGACTATCGACAACAGTCTGTGCCACAAAGCGCGACAGGTTCTGCGATAAAAGTTCAAGTTTCTGGTTGGTCAATTGCAATTTGTCGGCATTGGCATCGGAAAGTGTGACCAGCCTATTCAACTGCCGTGTCTGGCGTTGATAGGCTTTGAGCAGGTCTTTTAATCCAGCACGTAATAAGGGTGCCGGTGTATCTGTCTCTAATAGGCTGTGGATGTGTGTTGATAGATCGGATTGCGATTCAGTCATCGCGCGTGAGCTCAAAAATATCGATGCTGATATGCTCAATATCGGCAGAAATATCCTCAGCAAATTCGCGGGTGATATCATCATCACCATCGCAATACCATCTGATCGATACTTTGGCACCATCGGCAGCGGCAGCATCCATCATATCCAGAAGTTCCATAAGTGCGCGCGCCGAGGATGAATTAAAATAAATCAGCTTTATATCTACATCCAGCTTGGCGTCAGGCGATTGCAGATGCTTGTTGACGGCGTCAAACACCGGCCCATAAAAACCTGTCACATCTTCAGGGTATGACTCACCCTTAATAAGCAACGTGCCAGCTTTTGTTTTCAATGTAATCTTTGGTGTTCGTGATGTAGCGACAATATTTAGATTGGTCATCCACTATCCTCTAGATGCGCGCCTTTATCATAAAAAATGAATAGCCCTGATTTGTGTCTTCAACCGCACATGATAGTGGCGCTGATGCACGCCGAGCCACTTCAACCAGCCCTATTGAGGCACCTTTACTTCCTTCATGCGGCGGTTGTCGTAATTTTTCCCGGTAAAGTGCCCGTAATTCTTCTGCGGACTTATCATTGAGTTCATTAACCCTATTTACCAAATCATTTGCTTCATCTTTTGAAACATAATTTCCCGACATGACCTCAATTGTGGGGCCATTTTGAACCACCATGATCAAACCAAAGGCTTGCCGGCTTTCTGTCTTTGGTGTTGGATGTGGTCCTTTGGCACCATAACGGATCAAATTCTGCATAAGTTCGACAAAGACCGAAAAGACATGTTTGATTTTGCCTTTATCATCGGTGTGATCACCAAGCCTCTGGCGCAATGTTTCTCCCATTGAATGGAGAACATCTTCGGAAGCGTAACCGCTATAGCTCAGGACAAACTCATCTTTCAGCAAAAGCGACCCAAATTTATTAAACTTTTCGAAGTCCATTATAAACGCCTGTTTTCATCACCCGGTTTATTGTTCGGAATAAATAATCTTTCTAATTAAGGTTTTACTCAAGTTTTTTCTAATTTTGATGTCAGCCCATTATACAGGCAGGAAGCCAATATAGGTGTATTTGAGGGTGAAACGGCGTCATGGCGTGCCTTAATGAAGTTTGTGCATCACTTCAAATCCACTTTTCAAAGCGATATTGTGTGACAAGCAAGGTTTGAATGCCAGAAAAACTAGCTGTTAGCTTTTTTGGACTTGGCAGATGCGCTTAAAATTGCTGTTATCGGCGCATAGTTTGCGCGTGGCACATTGCCACCAATAGTGGAGAAACTAATGTCAAAATTTAACGCACTTGTCCTGAACCGTGATGATGATGAGAATCTCAGTCACGCCGTCGAACAGCTTGACGAATCCGAATTGCCTGCCGAGGGGGACGTGCTCATTGCGGTTGAATATTCGACCGTCAATTATAAAGACGGTCTATGTTTTGCTGGGCAACGTGGTCTGGTGAAAAGTTATCCGCATATTCCGGGTATCGATTTCGCTGGTGAGGTTATTTTGAGCGAGGATGATCGCTATAGTCCTGGTGATAAGGTTATTCTGACAGGCTGGCGTGTTGGCGAGGTCTGGTGGGGCGGCTTTGCCCAGCGTGCCAAAGTCAAAGCAGACTGGCTGGTGCCGCTTCCCAAAGGCTTGACAACGCGTGATGCGATGTCGGTTGGTACGGCAGGCCTGACCGCAATGTTGTCAATTCTGACGCTGGAAGATCGTGGATTACAAAAGCATGATGGTGAAATTCTGTTAACAGGTGCCGGTGGTGGCGTTGGATCCATTGCCACGGCATTGTTGGCCGCTACAGGCTATGAGGTAACTGCGATGACAGGGCGTCCAGATATTGCGGATTATCTGACAGGGCTTGGCGCACGCACTATTGTTGCCCGGGCTGATCTTGAAGAGGAAACCGGTCGCCCAATGGAATCAGCGCGATGGGCTGGCTGTATCGATGCTGTAGGCGGCAAAATTCTGGCACGGGTGCTGACGCAAATGAAACCCAATGCGACTGTTGCTGCGGTTGGTAATGCCGGCGGCAATGCGTTGTCAACGACGGTCATTCCGTTTTTGCTTCGGGGTATCGGGCTTATTGGTATCGATTCGGCATCATGCCCTTATGCGCGGCGCGTCACAGCTTGGTCACGCATTGCCAGCGATCTGCCTATCGATAAGCTGAATGATGCTGTTACGGTTGTCGGGCTGGCGGATGTGCCTGGCCATTGTGCCGATATTCTTGAAGGTCGGATTCAGGGACGTGTTCTTGTTGATGTGAATGCCTGATTTGTTGGGCTAGCTGGTATATAGAAAATGCTTGAAGGTTTTTAAAAACAGGTTCAGCGTGAGCAGATAGAGCTTTGCTGGAGGATGCTATGAGTCAGTTAATTGTAGGTTCAAACCGTAAAATTGATCCGACGCGGCGTTTGCATTTGAAACCGGATAATACGCCTGATGATAATGACCGGGTGGAAATAGGCCCGACGGCTTTAGCTTTTGAAGAATGGAAACAGCTAGGGCTTACCGCTCCAGATATGCCTGCATTGCGGGCTTATCGGCTTGAGCGTTTGCAACAACAGATACGCAAACATGATTGCGCGGGTCTGCTACTGTTTGACCCGCTGAATATCCGCTATGCCACCGATACGACCAATATGCAGTTATGGACGTCGCATAATATGGCGCGTGCCTGTTTCGTACCCCCCGAAGGTAAGATGATTCTGTGGGATTTTCATAATTGTGAACATCTATCGGCGCATTTACCGCTGGTGGGTGAACTTCGTGGTGGCGCCAGTTTCTTTTATTTTGAAACAGGTGACAGGACCGCTGAGGCAGCGAAAGCCTTTGCCGATCAGATGGTCGATATCATGCACCGTTATGCGCCAGGCAATAAACGTCTGGCTGTCGATAAAATGGAAAATCTTGGCTATGCCGCTTTGGTGGGACTTGGCGTCGAGGTGCTTGAAGGGCAGGTGCTAACTGAACACGGGCGATCGATCAAGAATGAGAATGAACTGAATGCCATGCGCTGTGCGATTGCCACATGCGAATTAGCTGTTGAAGAAATGCGCGATGAAATGCGTGCCGGCATTAGTGAAAATGAATTATGGGCAGTATTGCATGCAGGCAATATCAAGCGTGGGGGTGAATGGATTGAAACGCGGATCCTGTCATCAGGCCCCCGCACTAATCCGTGGTTTCAGGAATGTGGCCCACGAATCATGCAGGATGGTGATCTGATGGCCTTTGATACTGATCTTGTGGGCACCTATGGTTATTGTTGTGATATTTCGCGCACATGGCTGGTGGGTGATGGGTCACCACGTGACACGCAAAAACATCTTTACCAGGTGGCCTATGACCATGTGATGACCAATATCGGGCTGATCGAGCCTGGTATGCGTTTTTCCGACATGACCCGCATTGCGCATCGGCTACCCGAAGAATACCGCGCCTTGCGTTATGGTGTGCTGGCGCATGGTGTTGGGCTATGTGACGAATATCCGTCTGTGCGCTATCCGGAAGATGTCGAACATCATGGCTATGGCGGTTGTTTTGAGGTTGGTATGACTTTGTGTGTTGAAGCCTATGTCGGGGCTGTTGGTGGCCGTGATGGTGTGAAGCTGGAAGAACAGGTGGTGGTGACCGATCAAGGCGCGATTCCGCTTTCGACATATCGTTATGAAGACGCGTTTCTGTCTTAAACCCTAGGTGCAGAGCTTTACGCGCTGTTTCTAGGTGGTGGCCGCATTCAGGATTTTTTGACAATGCCGATATGCGGCAGATTGCGGCCTTGCTGGGCAAAATCGATGCCATAGCCAATCACGAACTCATCTGGGATATCAAACCCAATCCAGTCAATGTCAACATCGACTTCGCGTCGTGATGGCTTGTTTAATAGGGTGCAGATGGCAATTGATTTTGGTTGGCGTGTCTGCAGGATTTTTAAAACCTGTGACAATGTGTGGCCAGTATCGATGATATCCTCGACGATCAACACATCACGGTCTTTGATTGACCCATCCAGATCATTCAGGATGCGAACCTGACGCGATGATTCCATTTTATCGCCATAGGAAGATACTGTCATGAAATCGACCTCGACCGGCAGATCAAGCCGGCGCACAAGATCGGCAATGAAAATGAACGAGCCACGCAACAAGCCAACAACAACAAGCTGATCGGTGCCGCTATAGTGATCCGAAATAATATGTGCCAGCTGATTGGTGCGTGCCTCAATTTCAGTTTCGGTAATCAGTATTTCAATTTCGTGCTGGCTGGACAATACAGTCATGAGGTAAGCTATTCCCACTTGATTGGATGGCCCGAAGGCGATCATTATGAGACTGAGTATAGTCAGCATTCGCAAAATGACTAGGTTCAATTCAACGTCAATAGTATATTTTAGATCAATCCAAAGGGTAGTCAAATGGCAAAGGTAGCATTTCTGGGTCTCGGCGTTATGGGTTTCCCCATGGCAGGTCATATCGCAGCGGCAGGGCATGAGGTTACGGTCTATAACCGCACAACATCTAAAGCTGAAAGCTGGGTGGCTAAACATGGTGGTGCATTGGCTCCGACACCAGCTTTGGCCGCGGCTGGGGCGGATTTCGTATTTGCCTGTGTTGGCGATGATCCAGATGCGCTGGCAGTGGCGCTGGGTGACGATGGCGCGTTTGGCGCGATGCGTGACGGCGCTGTCTATATTGATAATAGTACAGTGTCGGCGGATGTCGCCCGGCAACTTGACGCGGCGGCGCGGGCGCATAATTTTGCGTCACTTGACGCGCCAGTGTCAGGTGGGCAGGCAGGTGCTGAAAATGGCAAGCTGACAGTGATGATTGGTGGCGATGATGACGCCTTTGCCACGGCTTTGCCGGTGATCGAATGCTATAGTGCGCGCGTTGTGCATATGGGCGGTGCTGGCAAAGGCCAGCAAGCCAAGATGGCGAATCAGATCTGTATCGCTGGTCTGGTTCAAGGTCTGTCCGAAGCCTTGAATTTTGCTACAGAAGCGGGTCTTGATACGGATAAATTGCTCGAGGCGATTTCAGGCGGCGCGGCGCAATCATGGCAGATGGTCAATCGCGGCCATACGATGGTAGCGAACGAATTTGATTTTGGCTTTGCCGTTGACTGGATGCGCAAGGATTTGCGGATCTGTCTGGCCGAAGCGGCGCAGAATGGTGCCCCACTGCCAGTCACGAAAATTGTTGCTGGCTATTATGACGAGCTGAGTGCCGATGGCCATGGCCGGAATGACACATCCAGCCTGATCCGGCGGTTACGGAAAACCTAGCTTTGTAAATCATGCGTATGAAAAAGGCCGGATTTCTCCGGCCTTTTTTCATGGTGCAAGGGGGGTGATTAGTCACCAATACAAAGCAATTTGATTTCCAGAAATTCATCGATACCGTATTTTGAACCTTCGCGGCCAAGACCCGAATTTTTGACCCCGCCAAATGGCCCCACTTCGGATGAAAAAATACCCGTATTGACTGAGACAATGCCATATTCAAGCGCCTCACTAACACGAAATAGGCGGGCAGAATCTTTAGTGAAGAGATAGGCCGCCAGACCAAATTCAGTATCATTAGCGGCGGCGATCACCTCGGCTTCATCGGAGAATTTGAACAGGCCAGCAACAGGACCAAAGGTTTCCTCGCTAAATAGCTGCATCGATTTATCCATATCGGTCAGCACGGTTGGCGCAAAGAAGGTGCCACCACGTTCATGTGGCACACCGCCAGTTGTGACGGTTGCACCTTTGGCGCGGGCGTCATCGATATGGGCGACGATTTTGGCAAAGCCTTGTTCGTCAATGATCGGCCCCTGCTCGACGCCAGCATCCATACCGTCACCGACTTTCATGCTGGCGACGCGCGCGGTCAGTTTTTTGGCAAAGGCATCGTAAATGCCATCCTGAACAAAAATCCGGTTTGCACAAACACAAGTCTGCCCTGCATTGCGGAATTTTGACAGCAAAGCACCTTCGACAGCGTCATCAAGATCGGCATCATCAAACACAATCAGTGGGGCGTTACCGCCTAGCTCAAGGCTCATCTTCTTGACTGTATCGGCGCATTCGCGCATCAGGATACGGCCAACTTCGGTTGATCCGGTAAAGGTCATCTTGCGGATGCGTGGATCATCGCATAAGGCTTTGCCAATGGCGGGGGCATCCATGCCAGTGACAATATTCAAAATGCCTGCTGGAATGCCCGCTTCATGCGCCAATACCGCCAGTGCAAGTGCTGACAAAGGTGTCTGTTCAGCCGGTTTCAGCACACAGGCGCATCCGGCGGCGATGCCCGGTGCCACCTTGCGGGTGATCATGGCATTAGGAAAATTCCACGGCGTGATCGCACCAAACACACCAATAGGCTGCTTCAATGTGAGCATACGCTTGCCTGGTATAGGGCTTTCCAGAACATCACCGCTAATCCGGCGCGCTTCTTCGGCGAACCAGTCAATAAAGCTGGAACCATAGGCAATCTCGCCTTTGGCTTCGCTAAGCGGCTTGCCCATTTCGGTGGTCAGGATCACAGCCAAATCATCAGCATTCGCCATGGCCAGATCATACCATTTGCGCATAACCATCGCGCGATCCTTGGCGGTGCGCGCGGCCCATGCTTTTTGGGCTGGCACCGATGCGTCAATCGCCGCGGTAATTTCAGCTGCGCCCAGATCGGCAACCTGTGCAATCACGTCGCCTGATACCGGATTATGTACAGCAAAGGTTTTCCCATCAGCCGCCGATACCCACGCACCATTGATATAGGCTTGGGATCGCAATAAAGCAGGGTTTTTTAAGTGCATCGAATTATCTCCATCTATGTCTTCCAGATCAGGTTGAATTTGTTCATGCACCGAGTGTGTATGATTTTCAAGTTATTACGTCTTGTCCACACGCAGGGGCAAGGGGCGGTAATGCATATTATCAAAAGGCGCGCCATCCTTGCCAAGGCGATGTGCCCGTGCGACTTCGATATAATGATGTGCCGAGCGTTGATTGAATGTCAGTTCTTTAGCTGTCAGATCGCGCATTTTCTTGGCTGGTCTGCCAGCCCATAATTCACCAGCCGGAATGGTCTTGCCCGCTGTCAGCATGGCTCCGGCAGCCAGCATACCAGTCGTTTCAATGGTGGCACCATCCATGACAATGGCACCCATGCCAACAAAGCCATAATCGCCAATCGTGCAAGCGTGAATAATCGCGCCATGACCGATAGTGACAAAATTACCGATGATTGTCGGGTATGTGATGCTGTCTATATGGACACAGCTATTATCCTGGATATTAGTGCCTTCGCCGATGGTGATATAGTTATTATCGCCCCGTATGGTGACGTGATGCCAGATACTGCTGTTTTTGCCGATGCGCACGGCACCAATGATGGCAGCGGTTGCGGCCATAAAGACCGTCATGTCAATTTCGGGTGATATCCCCATGAATGGCGCAATATATGGCTTATGCGGCGAGGCCGGCATATTATCGCTGTCTTCGGTCATCAGTTTTATCTCTTATCTGTTGGCTCTTAGTCTGTCGGCTCTTGTCTGTCGGTGTCCCTGCTTGCACCATCTGGCTGAGTGCGGACATCAAATTTGATTACAAGAATAATATACATTTTTTCATCTTAATGTTTATCGAAAATGAAATGAGGTGTATGTAGGGAATAGAATAATTTCTCGTAACATCCGGAGGCTGATATGGCATTCACACTACCCGACCTACCTTATTCACATGATGCGTTAGCCGAACTTGGCATGAGCGCAGAAACCCTAGAATACCATCATGACCTGCATCACAACGCCTATGTCGTTAATGGCAACAAGCTGGTTGCGGGCACCGAGTGGGAAAATAAATCACTCGAAGACATCATTACCGGCACTTATCAAGCCGATGCGGTAGCGCAGAACGGTATATTTAATAATGCGTCACAGCACTGGAACCATATGCAATTCTGGGAGATGATGGGACCTGGCAAAAGCGCTATGCCATCTGAGTTGGAAAAAGCACTGATTGAGAGCTTTGGCAGTGTTGATGCGTTTACCGATGCGTTTAAAGCTGCGGGCGCGTCGCAATTTGGTTCTGGCTGGTGCTGGTTGGTAAAGAATGCCGATGGTGGTTTACAAGTCACCAAGACCGAAAATGGCGTTAATCCCCTATGTTTTGGTCAGACAGCTTTGCTCGGTTGTGATGTATGGGAACATTCCTATTATATCGATTTTCGAAATAAGCGTCCTGATTACCTGTCGAATTTCCTCGATAATCTGGTCAATTGGGAATTTGTGGCGGCACAACTCTAGCCATAATGTCGTCGTGACATGATCTAACATGATTGAACCCGCCAGGATCACTTGGCGGGTTCTGTCGTTTTTACGGCTGATTTTTGCCATATTTTGAAGTTAAGTTAAGCGAATCGAAAGTCTGCTTTTCGAAATGACTAACTATCAGACTATTGAACCACACCATCTTAAACAAAGGAAAGATAATGCTAGGACTCATTTTAGTGGTTGGGCTTGTGGCGGCATTTACATCAGATAATGTCCAAGAGTTCCGTGAACATAGTAACGGTAATGCGGTTTATGAATGGGCTGTTGTATCGCCCTGTCCAACAGGCATGCGTCAATCGGGATTCGCATTAGCGCCAACGGGGACGGTCGCCTTAAAACAGGTTAACCGTGATGGTACAGTTGGTAATGTCTGTGTGCCTGAATAGACGTAATTAGGCTCTAATTCTTGCCGTCTTGGGTTAGCTTATTCACCCGAAGCCGTAGCGCGTTAAGGCGGATAAAACCGTGCGCGTCGCTATGATCGTAATCAACGGCACCTTCTTCAAAGGTGACCAGATCGGCATTGTAAAGTGAATTAGGTGATTTGCGGCCTGTTACAATGACATTGCCTTTATAAAGGCGCAACCGCACGACACCATTGACCAGATCACGGCAGCTATCGATAGCCGCTTGAAGCATTTCACGTTCAGGCGAGAACCAAAACCCATTATAAATAAGTTCAGCATAGCGCGGCATCAGTTCGTCTTTTTGATGGGCAGCACCCCGATCAAGCGTGATTGATTCCATCGCCCGTCGCGCGGTCAGCAAAACAGTGCCGCCAGGCGTTTCATAAACGCCGCGTGACTTCATGCCAACAAAGCGGTTTTCCACCAGATCAAGCCGGCCAATGCCGTTAGCCCCACCAAGTTCATTCAGCTTGGTCAGCAAGGTGGCAGGCGACATTTCAATCCCATCAATGGCGACAGGATCACCTGATTTAAAGGTGATTTCGATTTCAGTGGCCTTGTTTGGCGCGTCCTCTGGCGACACGCTACGCGAGAATACATATTCTTCTGGCGCGACCCATGGGTCTTCCAACACTTTTCCTTCAGCCGAAATATGAAGCAGATTGGCATCTACGCTAAACGGGGCTTCGCCTCGTTTATCTTTTGGAATGGGTATCTGGTTTTGTTCGGCATAAGCAATCAGCTTTGTGCGTGAGCCAAGATCCCACTCACGCCATGGCGCGATGACTTTGATATCAGGCTGTAGCGCATAATAGGCTAGTTCGAAACGAACCTGGTCGTTGCCTTTGCCTGTGGCACCATGTGATACAGCTTCGGCACCGACTTCGCGGGCAATTTCAATCTGGCGTTTTGCAATCAGCGGGCGCGCGATCGAGGTGCCAAGAAGATAGCATCCCTCATAAAGCGGATTAGCGCGAAACATTGGAAACACATAGTCACGGACAAATTCTTCGCGTAAATCTTCAATATAGATTTGCTTTATGCCCATGAGTTCGGCTTTGGCGCGTGCCGGTTCTATATCTTCACCCTGGCCAATATCGGCGGTAAAGGTTACAACCTCTGCGTTATAGTGATCTTGCAACCACCGCAGAATGACCGATGTGTCCAAACCACCAGAATAGGCGAGAACAACTTTTTTTATATTTTGCGTGCTCATGAGGCATGTCATAGCCGATAGATCGTCCTATCGCAACTGTATCTTCTAAACTTCGCGCAATAGAGGGCCCGGTTTATGGCCAAGGGTTTTAACCGCGCCCGCAAGACCTAGTAAAGCTGTTGCTCCTGCGCCTGCCAATGTGGTGATCAGAACCAGCATAATATCAAGCTCGAATTCGATATTCAAAATTTGGGCAACCAGACCATAGCTGGCTAGTGACCCAATGATGGCCGCCGCAATACCCGCCAAAATACCAAGGAAGGCATATTCCAGAAACCAAGCAATGCTGATCGATAATCGGGTGGCACCAAGCACTTTTAAAATCACACTATCCGAAAGGCGCTGGGCTTCGGTGCTGGCAACCGTACCTGCCAAAACGGCAATCCCAGCAACCAGTGTCACAAGCGCGGTGATCTGGACAGCCCCACCAAGCAAGCCAATGACGCGTTGTGCCACGCGCACCGCTTCTTTGACCGACACTGCCGAAACATTTGAAAATTGATTGGTCACTGCGCGTTCGACCGCGTCCGTAGCATCATCATCCACAGCGTCGGTTGTGGCGATCCAGCTATGCGGTGCTTTATCCAGAACGCCTGGCGACAGCACGAACAGGAAATTGATATTGAAACTTTGCCATTCAATATCGCGGAAATTGACAATCTTTGCCGTAACATTGCGCCCCAAAACATTGACGCTGATAGTATCACCAAGAACCAACCCAAACTCGTCAGCTTCTTCCTTGGCCATCGATACAAGTGGCGGCCCTTTATAATCGTCTGGCCACCATGTCCCTTCGACAATATTGCTACCTTTCGGCGGGGTGGCTGACCAGGTCAGGGCACGATCACCACGCAAGACCCATTCCGCGCCGGGAGGCGCATCAATCTCTGATGATAAAACGCCATTTAGCGCTGATACGCGCCCCCGCAACATAGGCGTTTTGGTGATGTTCGAAATGCCTGTAATATTGCTCGCAATGGTCTCAAAAGCATCAATCTGATGCGGCTGGATATCGATGAAAAACCAGGCTGGCGCATCTTCGGCGACACGCGCATCAATCTGCCGGTTCAGATTAGCCTCGCTTACCGATACGGCGACCAGAACTGATAGGCCAAGCCCAAAGGCAATAACCATTGACCGTACTGGTGACCCCGGTCTGGTGATGGCTGACAAGGCAAGGCGAATGGGAACAATTTGCGGGGCTGGTATCCGGCGTAGGACAAAGACCATCGCATCACCAAGTCCCGCCAACAGGAAAAGCGACAGGATCGACCCGCCAATAAAACTGACCGTCATCAGCAGATTGCCAGTGGCCAGAAAAGCCAGCACGCTCAAGGCGATAACGGCTATCAGGCTGATGCCCACATAAAGCGGCTTGGGTAAACCGCCTGGCATATCATTCAGACTGCGGAACAGATGCGCCGCACGCACTTCTTCTGCTTTGGCAAGCGGCCATAAAGCAAATAGAAATGAGGTGCCGATGCCAAAGCCAGCAGCGATGAGTAGAGGTCTGGGATAAAGTGTTATATCAAGTGGCACGGTCACATAACTCGAGAGGATGTCGATGGCAAAAAGAGGCGCAACGGCACCCACTGTCACGCCAGCTATGACGCCAACCATGGCGATCGACATAACCTGAAGCAGATAGATGCGAAAAATCAGCTTGGATGGTGCCCCAAGACATTTCAACGTCGCGATCACCGGCATCCGGCTGGTTAGCCATGCGCGCACAGCACCAGCAACGCCAAGGCCACCAATAAGCAAAGCTGTCAAACCAACAAGCACCAGAAAAATTTCAGCTTGATTGATGAATGTATCAAATCCAGGTGCCGCATCAAGTAGGTTGCGTACACGGACATGAGTGCTTTGCGCGCGCGCAAGCAAAGCGCTGGTAACAGCATCATTATCAACGGGGTTGTCGAGGATGAGGCGTGTTTTGTAACTGATGAATGAACCTGGTTGTTGTAATCCTGTCTCAGCAAGGGTGTCATTTGATATCAAGACACGCGGCCCAAAGCTGACAAAGCTGATTGATCGATCAGGCTCGGTGACCAGATTGGCCGCAATGCGCACAGTTGTATCACCAAGACGGGCTTCGTCACCAATTTCAAGGTTAAGGGAACGTAAAAGCGACGGGTCTGCAACAACGCCTTTATCTGCGAGCGCTGCTGATAATGATGGTGCGCCTTCAATGTCGACATTACCGACCAATGGCCACATATCATCAACAGCTTTTAATTCGACAAGCTTGCGCTGGTCTGTGGCTTGAAGCATGGCGCGCATCTGAACCACTTGTGACACTGTGCCATAGTCTTGAGCCATGGATATGATTTCGGTGTCAGGCGGTGTGTGCCGACTGCTAAGCTCAATATCTCCACCCAGCAAAACACGTGCATTATTGGCAATACCATTGCGCATGGCATCGGCAACTGACCCAACCGTTCCGATAGCGGCAACACCTAATAATAAGGCGCCCAAAAATACCCGGAACCGACGTAGGCTACCGCGCATCTCACGGCGCGCAAATCGCCAAGCGAGGGTCCAGCTTGATGCGCTATCTTCGATAGTGATGTTTGTATCGGGGATCATGACGTTAGCCTGTAGCTTTCTGTTTGCTGTCGGTAGCAAGCTTGCCATCTTCAATTTGGATGATGCGGCTACAACGTGCTGCGAGGCCAGCATCATGTGTCACGAGTATCAAGGCAGCACCAGCATTAGCCGCACTTTCAAACAGCGTTTTGATAACTTTTTCGCCTGTTGTGCTGTCAAGATTTCCGGTCGGTTCGTCAGCCAGCAGGATGCGGGGATTGGGGGCGATTGCCCGGGCAATCGCGACGCGCTGCTGTTCGCCTCCTGACATCTGATCAGGTAAGTGATGAAGCCGGTGGCCAAGGCCGACTGACTCCAGCGCTGCGCTAGCGCGAGCTGTTGCATCGCTGTCGCCAGCTAGTTCAAGCGGAATCGAAACATTCTGCAAGGCTGTCATAGACGCGATCAGGCGGAATGCTTGAAAAACAATGCCGACTTTGTCACGGCGCAATGCGGCCAAGGCATCTTCAGGCATATTTGTAATGTCATAATCGGCTAATGCGATGGTGCCGCCGGTGACATTTTCCAGCCCAGCCATGACCATCAAAAGGCTGGTTTTACCAGCGCCACTTGCCCCCAATACACCAACTGTTTCCCCTGCATCAATGCACAGATTGATGCCTTTTAACACATCGACCCGTTTGGCTTTTTCACCAAAGCTAAGCTGGGCATTACGTAGATCAATCACGGGTGTGGGCGTGATGCTAGCTGAATTATCCTGAAGATTGGTCATATAGCGTCCTTGATGTTCTGGTCAAATGGGCGTTGATGGATTGTACTCGTGTTGGTGTATGATAGGGCTTTGAAGTATTTTTAATGTCATTTATTGATCCTGCATCAGATTGCAGTTAAGCGATGCTATGGACAATGATGCTGTGAACCCCCATTTCAATGTAACTAGCTTATTGTCTGATAGGCGTAATAGCCTATGATGTTGAAATCTGAATAAAGATATGGTGCTGAATTTGGGCTTTATCAATCGCTATGTGCACTTTTTTTACCAGTCGGTATTGGTGCTTCTATTTGTATTTGTGACTGGCTTTGGTGTTGGCTTGAAACAACCGGCATTAGCGGATGATATGCCGGTGCGGATTCTGGTGCTTGGAGACTCGCTAGTGGCAGGGCATGGATTGCCACAAGGCAAGGCGTTTCCCGAGATGTTGCAGCAGGCACTTTTGCAGGATGGCGTTGCGGTATCAGTGATCAATGCAGGCGTATCTGGCGATACAACAGCAGGCGGATTAGCACGGATTGACTGGTCATTGGATGGTAATCCAGATGCGGCGATCATTGTGCTTGGGGGCAATGATTTGCTTCGTGGACTTGATCCTGATGCCACCTATCGCAATTTGGAGGCGATCATAAATCGCTTTAAGGCCGAGAATATGGCTGTGCTTCTGGCGGGGATGCAGGCACCACGCAATTTTGGCACTGATTATGTTGATGATTTCGATCAGGTCTATACGCGTCTTGCGGCACGTGGGGATGTGGTTTTTTATCCGTTCTTTCTTGATGGTGTGGCGATGGTGCCAGATTTAAATCTGAGTGACGGCATGCACCCAAATGAAGCCGGTATCAGTGAGATAACCAAGCGTATCATGCCATTTGTGCGGGCGTTGCTAGCTAAAACACCCTGAGTCATTACTGCGTAAGGCACAATAATCTGTCATGTCATTTTAAGAGCAAAAGCTTTTGTTGTGGCTTTTTGCTGGTTTGGTTCTGAAAATCTTTGCATCGCTCTGCTACCTGCCGTAAAACACACGTAAGACAATATATTTATAGGTGTGGTTGCCTGTTAAGGACACTAATTTTGCCATAATTGATTTGTTCAATTGAGCTATTAATTCTGGTGGGCAATTCAGGTGGATTCCTGACCGCTCAATAATCAAGGATATGGGGATATCGGAAAAGATGAATAAAGGGACTAATCAATTTTTTAAGATGCTGTGGCTGATACCGTTTCTTGGTATATTTTTGACCGCTGTCACGCCATCAATGGCAGCATCAGAGCCGATTGAAATGCTGGTTTCAAAAGATTGGGGTGCCTATCGTTATAATGATAATGGTGTTCGTGTTTGCTTCATAAGTAGCGCACCTAAAAAAAGCGTTGGTAAATATGACCCTGACAATCGTGGCGAAACGCGTATTTTTGTTTCGCATGGACCTGGCAAAGCAGAGCGTAATGTGGTTCAGGTCATCGCTGGTTACAACTACAAAAAACAATCGGATGTGACAGTCAAAATTGATAAGCGCAAATTTACCTTATTCACAATTGAAGATCGCGCTTATGCCGAAAGCGAAGAAGATGACGATGCGATGATCACGGCGATGAAACGTGGTGCCACAATGTCGATCATTGGCACATCCAGCCGTGGAACAGTCACCACAGACACTTATTCATTGTCCGGATTTACCAAAACCAAATCAGTTATAGATAAGACCTGCAAGTGACCGACCAGACCGTGCCACCTGTTTCTGACGCCGACCAACGCATAAATTTGCTTGGGCTTTCACAGGTTGTGCTTGAGGCGCAAATTGTCGCCGCTGGCTTGCCGAAGTTTCGTGCCAAGCAGATTTGGCGCTGGGTTTGGCGACATGGTTTAACAAATTTTGACGAAATGTCTGATCTTGGCAAGCCCGTGCGCGAACAGTTGGCGACTATGTATAAGGCCGACCGTCCTGCCGTATCGCAACGTCTGAATTCAAAAGATGGCACGATTAAATGGCTGTTACGGTTTCCTGATGGTAACGAAGCCGAGGCGGTTTATATTCCGGATAAGACACGCGGTACTTTATGTATTTCATCACAGGTTGGCTGTACTTTGACATGTAGCTTTTGTCATACAGGCACCCAGAAGCTGGTGCGTAATCTGACTGTGGATGAAATTTGTGGCCAAGTCATGCTGGCAATGGATGAGTTGGCCGACTGGCCAGCTGGGCGAGATGGCCGCAAGCTGACGAATATTGTCTTGATGGGTATGGGTGAACCGCTTTTCAATTATGAAAATGTTGCCGAGGCGATGCGCATCATCATGAGTGGTGAGGGTGTCGCGATATCAAAGCGCCGGATCACATTATCGACATCGGGTGTGGTGCCTGAAATCAAACGGGCAGGCGAAGAGCTGGGCGTAAATTTGGCTATCTCGCTTCACGCAACACGTGACGAATTACGCGACGAGCTGGTGCCAATCAACCGCAAATACAAGCTTGCCGCCTTGATCGACGCATGTCGAAATTATCCGGGGCTTTCGAATGCACGCCGGATCACATGGGAATATGTCATGCTTGATGGCGTTAATGACAGTGATGAGGATTGTCGGCAGCTTTTAGCGCTTATAAAAGGCATACCTTCGAAGCTGAATTTAATACCCTTTAACCCGTGGCCAGGCAGCCCATATGTCTGTTCTAAAGGGGATCGCATAGATGCCTTTGCCAAGCGTGTTTTAAAGGCAGGCTATGCATCGCCAGTGCGAACACCTCGTGGCCGTGACATTCTTGCGGCATGTGGGCAATTAAAATCGGCATCCCAGCGGGTTCCTCGCCAAAAGAAAGCAAAAACAACTGAAACTGCATCGGCTTAATATCTTGATAATAGCCGGCCAGATGACTATCTTCTAAATACATTCTTACCATTTTGGAGGTAACAAAATGCAAGACAACAGATTTATGAATACAGCCGCGGCACAATCCGCGCAAATCGATACAGGGCTTCGAAGCTATATGCTGGGCGTGTATAATCACATGACCACGGCATTATTGCTGACTGGCTTTTTCGCCTTTGCCATGAAATGGGCGGTTATGACCGTACCTGCTGTTGGCCAACTGGTTTATGGCACACCCTTAAAATGGGTTGTGATGTTGGCTCCATTGGGCATGGTGTTCTGGCTTTCAGCGCGCATGAATGCGATGTCGGCAACCAAGGCGCGGAATATGTTCTATATTTATGGTGCCTTGATGGGGCTTTCGCTTGCGTCAATTCTGTTTGTCTATACAGGCGCTAGCGTGGCACGGGCATTTTTCATTACAGCCGGTGCCTTTGCGGGTCTCAGCCTGTATGGATATTCAACAAAGCGTAGCCTGTCTGCAATGGGTTCATTTATGGTCATTGGCCTGTTTGGCCTGATCATCGCATCTGTGGTGAATATATTCATGGCATCAAGCCAGCTGGAATTCGTGATTTCAGTAGGTGGTGTGTTGATCTTTGCTGGCTTAACCGCGTGGGATACACAGCGCATTAAGGCTATGTATATGGCCGGGGACAGTAGTGAAGAGGCAAATAAGAAATCGATCTTTGGTGCTTTGATGCTGTATCTTGATTTTATCAATATGTTCTTGTTTATCTTGCGTCTGTTTGGAAATCGCGAATAGGCCTGATGGTAAAGTGAAACATCTTGCGCCCGGCCCCAACAGGTGTCGGGCGTATTTTATTGAATGGAGAGGTTGATGCAGAATCTTGATGCGGTTTTAAAACAGCATGCTGCACAATCAGATATAGATGCGGACGTCGCGCGCGCGGTAAATGGTTTGGCACTTGCGGCGGCGTCGATTTCAAAGCTAATCCGGACACCTGATAGCGCTACTAATCTTGGCGCCATCAAAGGCAGTGCAAATGCTGATGGTGATGATCAAAAAGCACTTGATGTACTAGCTGATGACGTTATTACGGCACAGTTGCACGCCGCTGGGGTGGCTATCTATCTGTCCGAAGAACAAGATACGCCCATTCCGCTTCATGCTGACGGCACACTGATTGTTGCCAGTGACCCGCTTGATGGCTCATCAAATATTGACACAAATGTTTCGATCGGCACAATTTTTTCGATCATGCTTGCCGTAGGGGGACCCTTACAATGCGGGCGCGACCAGCTTGCTGCTGGATTTTTTGTATATGGGCCGCAGACAACCTTATTATTAACGCTGGGTGATGGTGTGCTGGCATTTCAGATGGATGACGATGGCTGTTTTTGCGATATGGGTTGGCAGGTGGCTTTGCCCGCAGATACTCAGGAATTTGGCATAAACGCCTCGAACCAGCGACATTGGTATGCGCCAGTAAAAGCCTATATCGATGCTTGTCTTGATGGCCGTGATGGTGAGCTAAAACGAAATTATAATATGCGTTGGGTTGGATCGCTTGTCGCGGATGCTTGGCGGATTTTCCGTCGTGGCGGGGTGTTTCTGTATCCAGCTGATCGCCGCGATGGCTATTCTCAAGGGCGATTGCGGCTGGTTTATGAAGCTAATCCGGTGGCCATGCTGGTTGAGCAGGCAGGTGGTAAGGCGACCAACGGCACGGAGTCTATTTTAGACATACAGCCCCAAGATTTACATGAACGTGTTGCTTTTATCTTTGGATCAATGAATGAAGTTGACGTTATAATTGGTTATCATTCATAAATAGATTACCCAACTGGAGAGATTATGAAATGTTGATTTCGCTACGACAGCTACTTGATGACGCGGCCGAATATGGCTACGGCGTTCCAGCTTTCAACATTAATAATATGGAACAGGGTCTGGCGATTCTGCAGGCGGCTGATAAGGTTGATGCCCCTGTGATTATTCAGGCAAGTCGGGGTGCACGAGCCTATGCTGGCGATATCATGTTACAGGCGATGGTCAAGGCGCTTGCAGAGATGTACCCGCATATTCCGGTCTGTATGCATCAAGACCATGGTAATAATGAAGCGACCTGTATGACCGCTATCCAATATGGCTTTACCTCGGTGATGATGGATGGCTCGTTAGAAGCTGATGCCAAGACGCCAGCTAGCTATGACTATAATATGGATATCACCCGTAGAGTTACCGAAATGGCACATTATGCGGGTGCGTCGGTCGAAGGTGAGCTTGGCGTGCTTGGTTCGCTTGAGACAGGTGAAGGTGAACAAGAAGATGGGCATGGTGCGACTGGCAAATTATCTGAAGACCAGTTGTTGACAGATCCCGATCAGGCGGTGGATTTTGTGGCGCAGACAAAGGTGGATGCGCTGGCCATTGCAATGGGCACAAGCCATGGTGCCTATAAATTCACCCGCCAACCTGATGGTGACATTCTGGCGATGAATGTGGTTGAGGAAATCAACCGACGGCTTCCCAATGTTCATTTGGTGATGCATGGCTCTTCAAGTGTGCCGCAAGATTTACAGGATATTTTCAATGCCCATGGCGGTGAAATGCCACAAACATGGGGTGTGCCAATAGCTGAAATCGAGCGGGGCATCAAACATGGTGTGCGTAAGATCAATATCGACACGGATTGCCGGTTGGCGATGCTTGGCGCGATGCGTAAGGTAACAACCGAAAACCGGTCTGAATTTGATCCGCGCAAAGTGCTGAAACCAGCAATGGAGGCGATGCAGGCCTTGTGTGTTGATCGCTTTGAACGGTTTGGTACGGCAGGAAATGCAACGCGCATTCAGCCTATGTCATTAGCGGCCATGGCACGTCGATATGCAGATAATAGCCTTGATCCGGTGATCGGCTAGATAGCCTAGGTATCGTCTTCCTGTTCGGCATTCAAAATGGCGCGTAAGCCGCTTTCATAGTCAGGATATAATAAATCAATATCAAGTTCTGGTTTGATGACGCGCGATCCAACCTTGCGACGTGAGACATAAAAGCTGCGCGCCATCGGGCTAAGTTTCGCCTGCTCGAGGGTTTGCGGTTCTGGCGGTGCAAGGTTGATAAGCTTGGCGGCGTATCGCACGACATCACCTTGGGGCGCAGGCTTGTGATCAGCCAGATTGATAATCCGTCTTGGACGTGGTTGCTTGATGGCCGCGATAATGATCCGGCAAATATCGTCAAGATGGATGCGGTTAAATACCTGCCCTTCGCGGGTGATAATACGGGCGGTGCCATTGCGAAGCCCGTCAAAGGGGCTGCGCCCAGGACCATAAATACCAGCAACCCGGAATATTTCGCTATTTAATAATTCCTGCCAGCGTTGCTCGGCAATTACGCGTGCCTTGCCTCGTTCGGTGGCAGGGGCTGGCGGAGTATCTTCAAAACAGAAATCATCAGGTTGATCAGGATAAACCGAGGTAGCCGAGACATAGCCGCTCCAGCCATTGAAATCCGCCAGCACATCGCCATGCGCATCCAGAACTGGATCTGTGCCACCAATCGCGGTGATGGTTGTCAGAACAGCATCAACATCTTTAAGTGTGGCTTCGGGATCAGCTAGGGGTTCGTCGGTGCTGAAAGGGAAAATATCCCAGCCAGCGGCCGCTTGCCTTGATAATTTGGCAGGATCACGGGTAGTGCCTTTTATATGCCAGCCCTGTTCCGCTAGCATATGCCCAAGCCGCGTCCCGACATAACCAAGACCAAAAATGAAAATGACAGGCTTTGGTTGCATCTTTGTGACCTATGACTCAGGCAAATCTGGCATTGGGCCTGCGATTAGTGCCGCATCAATCCGGCGCCCTTGCCAGTCAATTCGCCAATCCAAATGAGGGCCAGTTGAACGACCTGTCGAGCCAAGCGTGCCTATCAACCCTCCACGTTCAACTTTATCACCAACGCTTACAGCCATTTCATCTAGATGCAAAAAGGTTGAATTAACGCCAAGCCCATGGTTCAAAATCACCGTCAGGCCGGAAAAATAAAGATCATAGGCAAGTGTAACTGTGCCACTGGCAGGGGCATGAACAGGTGTGCCCAATGGTGCAGCGATATCAATGCCATAATGCGGTGCCCGGGGCTTGCCGTTTAAAATACGCTGACTGCCATAAACCCCTGAGATACGCCCCAGAACCGGCCAGTCAAGACCGCGCCAGAAATCCCCTATTGGGGCTGGCATATCGCGCGCTTTGCGCACTTTTTGGGAGTCAGCCTTGATCCGGTCAAGCACCTTTTGTGGTGGTGTCACCATTGATTTTTTCAACCCGTCAATGCGCTGGATATTATAGTCACGCTGGGCGGGTGATAGGATTGTGGTTGCGATTGAACCATTACCATCCGTTATGCTGAGTGTGGCATCATCATCAGAGTCACGGTGAAAACCAATCACAAACAAGCCATCATCGGCGACGGTGATAGGCGTGCCGTCAAATGTCACTTTATGATTTGGCGCAGCTCGTGCAATGATTAAATGCCCCTCAAGCGGATAACCTGAAATGACATCAGCGCCATTAATTACGAAAAAGGGGTTGGTCGATTGCGCGTGCAAGCTGGTAGCGCTTGTTGCTGATATAATAAGAGCAAAAAACAGAGCCAGAATACGATAACTATTACGAATTGATCTTGGATAAATCATTGAGCAAGGCTAGCATGTAAAATCGAAAATAACACCCCGTCAGGGCTAATCTATTATCCTTATTTTCTATCGAAGAGAGAAGTTATATGTCTGCATCATCACCTACCCATGAACATGTTGTTATTATCGGCGCTGGTGCTGCGGGTCTTAGTGCTGGTATATATACGGCGCGCGCCAATCTTTCGCCTGTGATTATCGCTGGATTACAGCCCGGTGGGCAGATGACAATTACCACTGATGTAGAAAACTATCCGGGATTCGCTGATGTTATTCAGGGACCATGGTTGATGACCGAAATGCAAGCGCAGGCCGAAAATGTAGGGACACGGGTGATCTATGATCTTGTAACGAATATCGATGCCAGCACACGTCCGTTTCATATCAGTTTGGATTCAGGCGCATCAATGACCGCCGATGTCGTGATTTTGGCAACAGGCGCGCAGGCACGCTGGCTGGGCATTGCCTCCGAACAAACCTTTAATGGCCGCGGCGTATCAGCCTGTGCCACCTGTGATGGATTCTTTTATAAAGGACGTGATGTTGCTGTTATTGGCGGTGGTAATACGGCAGTTGAGGAAGCGCTGTATCTGGCAAATATATGTAATAAGGTCACGCTGGTGCATCGCCGCGATAGTTTGCGCGCTGAACAGATCATGCAGGAACGCCTGTTGAAAAAGGACAATATCAGCGTTGAATGGAATCGTGAAGTTACCGAAGTTCTGGGAGATGATGGTGGCGTAACGGGTGTCCGTTTGACCTCAACAACAGGTGAGGCCGATAAAGAAATATCTGTCCATGGTATGTTTGTTGCTATCGGACATGATCCAGCAACCGCCGCTTTTAAAGAGGCGGTCGAGCTTGATGATGAAGGCTATATCATTGCGGAAAAGGGCGGCACGAGGACATCTGTAGATGGTATCTTTGCCGCTGGGGACTGTGTCGATAAAATTTACCGGCAAGCCGTAACCGCGGCAGGTATGGGATGTATGGCCGCGCTTGATGCGGAACGCTGGCTTGGCGAACAAAGCTAGCCAGCGGCGAAAGCAGGTGTTTTGGAGCTTGGTTCACGTATCAACCAGTTTATAACAAAAGCAAAGACACCAAAGCCGACATTCAGCCACCACATGGCTTCGTAATTACCATAGGCATCATACCAGAGGCCACCAACCCACGCGCCGACAAATGAGCCGATCTGGTGCGAGAGAAATACAACGCCATAGAGCATGCTGACATATTTGGGGCCAAAGAAAACCACGATCAGGCCACTGGTCAGGGGTATTGTGCCTAGCCATAAAAGCCCCATGGCCGCGCCAAAGAGCAATACCGAAACTGGCGTGACAGGCGTCAAGATAAAGACAGCTATGGCAAGGCCGCGCAATAAATACACGCTAGCCAGCACGTTTTTCTTGGACGTTATATCGCCAAGCCAGCCGCATATGAAGGCGCCTATTATGTTGAATAAACCTATCAGCGCCAGCGCCCAACCAGCTACATCAAGACCAATGTCAGCATCAGCAAGGTAGGTTGGCAAATGCGTTGTTATAAAAACCAACTGAAGACCGCATACAAAAAAACCAGTGGTCAACAGGATATAATCACGACTTGAAACCGCGCTTCGTAATGCACTGGCGGCCGTCAAATGGGCAATATCTGAAACGCTGGCTTTGTTCTGGTCTGACTGGCCATCGCCACGCAAGCCCAGTGACATGGCAACCATAGAAGCCATGATCACAGATAAAATAATAAGCGCTGTTTGCCATCCATAGTTTGACATCAATTCCTGGGTGAAGGGGACAAGCGCAAATTGGCCAAAGGAGCCAAAGCTGGTAACGAGGCCAAGCGCTAATGACCTTTTTTCGGGCGGCGCGGCGCGGGCAACCGCACCAACAGCAATTGAAATACCAGCACTACCCAATCCCATACCAATGAAAATTTGGCCAATAAGCACACCCGCTTCAGTCACATATAAGGCCATTGATAGCAGGCCGATGGCATAGAGCAAGGCGCCACATGCCGCCACACGCCACGAACCATATCTATCCGCAACAGCGCCAAAGAATGGTGATGATATGCCCCACACAATATTCTGGCAAGCAATGGCAAGCGAGAAAAACTGCAAGCCAGTGCCAAGTTCGTTCGAGACAGGCAGGACAAAAAGACCAAAGACTTGGCGAATGCCAAGCGTTGCAGAAACCATCGCCGATCCAGCGAGCAGGATTATAATCCATGCGCTGGGCTTAGAAAATAGTAACATCATACGTCTCCAGCCTTGAAAGCCAGTTACGTTGGCCTTTTGCTGGAGTAACAGAGTTTTATTCGTTGAGCAACCGAACAGCCTGAACCTGCGGGCCGCGACCAGAATCATCAACTTTCACAAGTAGCTTCTGTCCTTGCAGAAGTGAGTGGAAACCACAATCACTAAGCACTCGGGAATGAACGAAAACATCATCGTCAATATTCTCGGCAGTGACAAAACCATAGCCACGAACATCATTGAAAAATTTGACTACAGCGCGGACTTCATCTTCCCCTGGCGCTGATGCCATTGGTGGTGCCGGACTGACAGGCCGTTCAACCGTCAGCAAATCCTGAATGACTTTTCCATGTTCGTTTTCTGTGAGCGACACGCTCACCCGGTCACCAGTCAAAAGCCGTATCAAACCAAATCGATCAAGTGTTGATCGGTGCAGAAAGATTTCGGTATCGTCAATTTTTACGAACCCATAACCTTTGCGTTCATTGTACCAGACCAGTTCCCCTTCTTTTATTTCACGGGACGGTGCGCTGGGAACCAGATCTTCACCATTTTCGGAATTTTCAACGTCTGACGACTTTACCGACTTAGTATCTTTTGCCATAGGTATCACCCACAATATTCAACATTAATCTGCTCTATGACCACATAAAACAATATGTATATTTTGTTGCTTTTTAATGACCTTATACAAGCATCATAAATGATAATTATGGGGTGTTTGGTTCACGTTTCCGTGAGCGTGGTAAAGAAAGCGTTTCTTTTTTGGTTAAATGCTGTTCAGCAGATGTTTATCGGCGTCAATTTTAGCCAAAATGGTGTTGTGCCATGCGTTAATGGATGTAGCGTCGCGCGCCGATTCGGGGAATATCAGCCCGCGTGTGCTATTGATCAAACCACCTTGCCAGTGATTGTGCCAGTGATCTTGCCAGTGATCTTGGCTTCGCACCAGACCAGCTAGCGCTTTCTCGGCACCAGCCCCTTGCGCCCCAAAACCGGGAACCAGAAAAGGCGCGGTTGGCAAAGTTGCCCGCAATGCGTTTGCTTCGGCAGGCCAGGTTGCCCCAGCGACAATGCCGATTGATGACCAACCCGATGCGCCAATCCGGGCGCTGGCAATTGGCGCTAGCATATTGGCAAGATGCATATAAAGCGGCTTATCATCAACCATGCGGTCCTGAAGATCGCCTGCCCCCGGATTGCTTGTCCGGTTTAAGATGAACAAGCCGCTATGGGTAGCGTCAGCCTGATTGATGAATGGTTCAAGTGTATCGATACCAAGCCAGGGATTGATGGTCAGTGCATCGGATGGAAACAGGGCGTCATGCCCGATCCAGGCTTTGGCATATGCGGTTGATGTGCTGCCTATATCGCCGCGCTTAGCATCCATGATGACAAGCAGACCAGCATCAATAGCCGCATGACCAAGATCTTGCAGGATTTGCATGCCTTTTGGCCCCTGCATTTCAAAAAAGGCAGCTTGCGGTTTGATGGCGGGGACACGGCCTGTTGCCGCCTTTACACAGGCGTCGCAGAAATTTGCAATGGCAGATAGAGCTTCTTCGCTTCCAGCTTCGGCGGTGGCATTACCAAATAGCGCAGGTATCATCGTTACATGCGGATCAATGCCCATGCACAGCGGTGTTTGTGTCTGTCGGTTTGCCTCGGCAAGGCGATCACCAAAGTTATCCATCGCAGTGATCACCCCATGCGCTAGCGCAAGCCAAGTGCATCGCGATAGGTGTCAAGAAGCGCATCCTGCTCGCTAAGTAGGTCGCGATCCATAGCCCGCATACGCACAATCTGCCGCATGATTTTTGGTTCAAATCCCGTGGCTTTCGCTTCGGCATAGACATCTTTGATATCCGCCATGAGGGCGCGTTTTTCTTCTTCCAGACGTTCAATACGCTCAATAAACTGGGTGAGCTGTTCGGCGCCCGCACCGGTGCCGGGAATTACAGACATGGGTTTGCTGACATGGATCAGTCCTTCTTTTCATGGTCATGGGATTGTTTCATTTTTGCCAGTTGATCAGGACTGGCCTCGGTTTGGTAGGTGGCTTTCCATGTGGCGTAATCCATCCCATAAATTAATTTACGGGCTTCAGGATCACTAAGGGTTATGCCATCAGCTTCGGCGGCTTCGCGATACCAGCGCGACATGCAGTTCCGACAGAACCCAGCCAGATTCATCATATCGATATTCTGGACATCGGTTCGATCCTGCAAATGGGCGACAAGGCGGCGAAATGCTGCCGCTTCTAATTCAGTTTGGGTGGCCTTATCCATAGCTGTCTTTCATCGAGGTTTGTTAGACGCACAGTCATGATCTGAAGGCGACTATTAGATATATGTCGCCATCCTATATAAGCCTAGAAAGCGGCGCAAGCTCGTTGGCTGAATAATATTTTCTTAAAAATTATAAAAGACCTCAACAAATTTTGGTGTGGCTAAATTATCAGGAATGTTTTAATTTCCGCCGTGGAGGGTATGGTTTCCCATGACACATAAAGACGACCAAAGCGATGTAGCAACAAGTGCGGCAAAATTTGACCGCATCCGCCGTGCGCACCAAAGCGAGGTGGCCGAAGACTATGTCGAAATGATTGCCGAGCTTATCAAGGAAACAGGTGAAGCGCGCACAGTTGATCTGGCCGCGCGTTTTGGTGTTACCAGCCCAACAGTAAATGCCATCATTCAACGTCTGCAACGTGCTGACCTTGTTGAAAGCAAACCCTATCGGTCTATTTTTCTGACTGAGGCCGGAAAGAGTTTGGCTCAGCGCAGTCAAGACAGGCACCGCGTTGTCCGTGATTTTCTAATAACGATTGGCGTGTCTGCCGAGATCGCCGAAGAAGATGCTGAAGGTGTTGAGCATCATGTCAGCCCCGAAACACTGGCGATCTTTGAACAGATCACCAAAAGCAAAACCAAATTATAAGACTGGCTGGTGCGTGGGGAGGCTAAGGCAAAGTCGTCTGCGTGCCCGCAAATATAAACAGCTTGCGGGTCCGGTTTTTTGAAATCTCATGTTCGGAGATTGAAGGATTGGCGTGCCAGTTTACCTGTGGCAAGTCCGGCGCCTGCGTGCGCCCATCAACAGCGATAATGGCACGGGTGCCAGTCACCGCACTGCCAAAGGCGTGGTTGCGTTCGTAATGATTGCTGGGAATGCCATCCCTGTCATATACGGCAATATCGATATCACTATCGTAAAAATGCCATCCCATTAATGCCGCTGTTGCACGTCTGTCTGCGACTATGAGTTTGGCATCATGCTGTTCCAAGGCGGCGTTTACATCGGTGGCTAGTGCTTCCCATCCGCGCAATCGGCGAAGCGGATCGGATGCGGGGGTAAAAACGCCAAGACTGCCTGCCATGCTGGCGCTGATAATGACAATCGCAATGGCCGCGTTGATGCCGCTGGCCAAAAGCCCCCAGCGCCATCTATTTGTCTGGGCGATCCAGCAAGCCAGCCAGATCGTCAGTGCGGGATAGCTGGCAACCGCCCAGTTTGCATTAGCATCGCTGATAAAGGCTTGAATGGTCATTAAGCCCAATATTGGCAGGCTAAGGCATATCATCAGTCTTTTTGGGCTGGTGCTGAAAGGGGGGCGAAGAATACCTAGCATAAGCATGAAGATGCCTGGGCCCGCAACGCCAAACTGACCCAGCATAAAGCCGCCAACTTTGGCTAGATCAAAACTTTGTTTGGCAATGTTGGCATTATCACCAAGATGCCGCACTGTGGTGAAATCATTGGTTAGATTCCATATTATATTCGGGCTGGCGGCGATGATCATGCCAAGGCCAAAAAGCAATAAATGCCGTAAGCTGATACTATTGTTTGTCCCTGACAACCGGTTCCATAGCGCCCATAAAAGTATGCCAGCCAGAAAATATATGGCCGCATATTTTGCCAGAAACCCAACACCAACAGCCAGGCCACAGATAAACATGCCGCGAAGTGGGTCAAACCGATTATGCAGAACACCAATGACCATCATCAAGGCCACGCTCAGTGCCAGCAAAAGCGGTGTATCGGTTGAAATGACAAAGCTACCAACCGAAATGATAGGTAGGGCAATCCATATAACGGCTGCCCAGCGTCCCGCATTAGGCCCTGCTATCCAGCTTGCCGTTCGCCATAATATGATCGCGGTCAGAAGATGAAGCCATGGTGCTGGCAGACGTACGGCCCAGATTTCATGTCCAAACAGGGCATGCGACAATCCTATGATCCATGCAATAAGGGGAGGTTTGGTGAAATATCCAAAATCTGGCGTTTGGCTCCATGCCCAATATTGCGCTTCGTCAACACCTAATTCCAAGGGGCTGATCAAGATAGCAAGGCTCCGTATTGCGGTCACAAGAATAAGCAAACCCATAATCCAGCGGTCAATACGCACATCATGCGCTATAAGGGGGTGCCGTAAATCGCTTTTTGAGGTATGACGGCTCGGGGTCATGGGCATCCTTGATTTGACCAATCGTGACTGTTAGCTTTGCTAAGAACTATATGAGACAAAGGCATATCATGTCATCAGTTGATAATTGTTTTCCCCCAGCCTCTCGTGATGACTGGGTTAATGCGGTTGAAAAAATGCTTCGGAACGCGGCGGCGGATAGCTTGCTACGTTATGACGAAGACGGTCTGATTGTTGACGCCCTTTATGATAGCGGTTCAACCCAGCTTGCTGGCGATATGGCGACAAGCGTGCGGCGTCTGTCACATGACCCAGTCCAGCGTGTGGCTTTTGGATGGGATATACGCCAGCCCTTGCACATAAATGGTGACGTTAAAGCCATCAACAAATGTATAATTGATGACGTCGAACAGGGCGCAACATCGCTCTGGCTACGTGCGGATAGGGATGCGCAGATTGACTTTGGCGGGCTGTTTGATGGCATCATGTTGCCCGCTGTTGGAGTGCATTTAGATAGCGGTGCCAGCACATATCAGCTGGTGGATAGATTTATCGCATATATTGATGGTGATATCAGCAAGGCCAATCTACATGCCGGGTTAGATCCCTTTATGGCAGAAGGAGATGCTGATTCAGATGTCATACTGGCGGCTGGCTTTGCGCTTGCTAACCGCGCCGCCACACAAATACCAACATCAATTTTTGCGGTTAATGGATGGCATTGGCATAATAAAGGTGTCACGGCGGTCAATGAATTGGCGATTATTCTATCATCAGTTACCGATATTATGCGGCGTGCAATGGAGGCGGGTATTGCCCCTAGGGCGATTGCCGCGCTGATCGAAGTGACCATCGCCTTGCCTGCCGATCTATATGCTGGCCTGGCCAAATGCCGTGCAATTCGACATGGCTGGGCAGGCATCGTTTCAGCTCTTGGTCTTGACCCTGATCAGCATCGTTTGCGTTTGCATGCGGCGCCATCATTACGGATGTTCAGCCTTTTGGATCAGGATGTGAATATGCTGCGCTCAACAACAGCCTTGTTAGGTGGAGCGTTGGGTAATGCTGATGCTCTGACAGGGTTTGCGCATGATATTCTGACGGGCGAAACTGCCCGTGGCCGTCGTCTTGCTCGCATGACGCAATTATTGATGATCGAGGAATCAGGTATTGCAAAAGCGATTGACCCAGCTGGTGGTTCTGGTTTTATCGAAGCGCGTGCCGATGATTTAGCAAAAGCGGCATGGTCGGCATTTCAGATGCTGGAGAGCAAGGGTGGCGCATCATCATGTTACAAGGATAATGTGTTTGCTGATTTAGCCAGTGAAGGACAGGCAAAAGCTAACGCTAGGCTTGTCATGGGCGATGCCATGATTTTGGGTGTGACATTGCAACCTGACATGGCGCCGGTCGCTGATATTGATGCTGGCGGCTGGGGTGGTGATGGGTCTTTGATCGCGCGACCTGCTCATATCATCGAAGAATTTCGTCGTAAAGCTTCAGCGCGGCAACCTCGTATCATATGTCTGTTGCCATCGGGGACTATGGATCAGGCATTGCAGTCCCTCAAGGCAGACAGCGATCAGCTATGTGCAATTGGCGGTTTGTCAGTGATAACACTTGTCTGTGGGGCTGATACAGCGCGTGATATTCGTGCGGCTAAACCCGATGTGGTTATATATATAGCTAGTAAGCTTGATGCTATTGCCGGTCTGCGCGCTGACATGTCTGCGCTCATGCCGGATACTACGTTTGTTGCGGCGGCGGATATCACGGGTGCTAGCTCGCTGATTGATGCGCTTGAATTATTGTTAGGACAGCAGACGAATGCGTGATTTTCCTGATTTTACCCAAATAAACTTGGCTGATGCGGCGTCTTTTCGCGGTGCCACATCCGCGTATCGTGGGCACTATAATACGGTAGAAGCGATCGATATTGAGTCGATGGCTATGCCGCAGGATATGTCGATGGCTGATATAGCTGGGCAACAGCCAGGCATTGCGCCTTATGTGCGGGGTATCTATCCCACCATGTATGCGATACGGCCCTGGACCATTCGCCAATATGCCGGATTTTCGACAGCCGAAGAATCCAACGCTTTTTATCGCCGGAATTTGGCTGCTGGCCAGATGGGGCTTTCGGTCGCGTTCGATTTGCCAACGCATCGCGGATATGACTCGGATAATCCGCTTGTTGCTGACGATGTGGGCATGGCAGGCGTTGCGATCGATTCTATTCTGGATATGAATGTGTTGTTCCGTGATATTCCGCTTGACCGCATGAGTGTGTCGATGACGATGAATGGCGCCGTTTTGCCTGTTCTGGCCTTGTTTGTCGTTGCGGCGGAAGAACAGGGCGTGCCGCCTGAAGCCTTGACCGGCACGATTCAGAATGACGTGCTGAAAGAGTTTATGGTGCGTAATACCTATATTTACCCGCCAGCACCCTCGATGCGGATCATTTCTGACATTTTTGCCTATTGCGCTGACCATATGCCGAAATTCAATTTCATTTCTGTGTCGGGCTATCATATGCAGGAAGCTGGTGCTTCGGCTGATCTGGAGCTTGCCTATACGCTTGCAGACGGGCTGGAATATGTTCGCGCTGGGGTTGCGGCTGGACTTGATGTCGATGCTTTTGTGCCGCGTTTGTCCTTTTTCTTTGCAACAGGCATGAATTTTTATATGGAAATCGCAAAATTGCGAGCGGCACGCCTGTTATGGGCCGAAATCATGCAGCAGAATTTTGCGCCAAAAAACCCTAAATCCTTGATGCTTCGTACGCATTGTCAAACATCGGGATGGTCGCTGGCCGCGCAGGATGTGTTTAATAATGTGCCACGCACCTGTATCGAGGCGGCGGCGGCGGTGGCAGGGCAAACGCAATCGCTCCATACTAACTCACTTGACGAGGCGCTTGGACTCCCCACCGATTACGCGGCCAGGATCGCCCGAAATACCCAGCTTCATCTGCAACATGAAGCCAATATGGCGCATGTCATAGATCCATTTGGTGGTTCTTATCTGATTGAACGTCTGACACGTGATCTGGCTGATAAATGTCGCCAGCATATGAGTGAGATTGAAGCCATGGGTGGGATGGCCAAAGCGATAGAAGATGGCTTGCCAAAATTGCGTATCGAAGAGGTTGCCACCATCACCCAGGCCAAGATTGATTCGGGCACACAAACGATCATTGGGGTTAATAAATATCAGCCTGTTAATGAAACCGCCGACACAGATACAGCTGATGAAGAGGTGCAGGTGCGCCGTATTGACAATGCCGATGTCCGTGCCCAGCAAATTGCCCAGTTGAAACGGTTAAAGCATGCGCGCGATGAAGCCAAGGTCAAGGCGGCATTAGCGGCGTTGGAAAATGCTGCATCGGGATCTCATAATCTGATGCCCTTTGCCATCGAAGCGGCGCGATGCCGGGCAACGGTGGGAGAAATATCATCGGCGCTGGCGACAGAATTTGGTCGTCATAAAGCTGAAATCAAAGCGGTGAAGGGGGTTTGGCGGCAACAGATGACTGGCGCCGAGGATCTGTCGATTGTAACAGCGCGCATAGAGGCTTTTATAACAGCAACGGGCCGTCCACCCCGTATTTTGATCGCTAAACTTGGTCAAGATGGGCATGATCGCGGACAGAAAGTCATTGCATCGGCCTTTTCTGATATAGGGTTCGATGTCACGATCGGACCGCTATTCCAAAATCCGGATGAAGTCTATGAGATGGCGGTTTCGATGGATGTCGATGCGGTTGGTATTTCGACATTGGCGGCAAGTCATCTTAGTCAGGTGCCAGCTTTGCGGCAACGCCTCGATAAAGGTGAAGGTCAGCATATCGAACTGGTCGTAGGTGGTGTGATACCGCCAGGTGATATTCCGGCTTTACGCAAAGCTGGCGCGGCAGCAGTGTTTCTGCCAGGCACAAAATCTGTTGATGCGGCATCACGCCTACTTGATCTATTGGCACGGCGGCGCAATATCAGCTAGGTAATAGCGACCCTAAATGAAATGGATTAAGTGTTATGTCGGTCAATACAGCTAAAGAAGAAGCGCAGGCCATCATCGAGGAGTTTTCATTCTTTGATGATTGGGAGGATCGCTATCAATTATTGATCGATCAGGGGCGTAAGTTAGCAGATTTTCCCCCGCAATATCGTGATGATGATCATCGGCTTCGGGGCTGCCAGTCAGTTGTCTATTTTGCCAGTGAACAGCAGGATGATGACAAGATTATTTTCCTAGCAGAGTCCGACGCCGCAATTGTGCAAGGGCTAGTGGCGCTGTTGCTTCGCGTTTATTCTGGGCGGGATGCTCGTGAAATTCGTGAAACAGAGGCTGACTTCCTGAGCGCAATAGGGCTCGACTCGCATCTATCGGCAACACGAAAAAATGGTCTTGCCAGTATGCTGGGGGCGATTAAAGCGGCGGCTCGTTAAGCATCACCTAATCGATCTATGGGGTTGAGGCGCTTAAAACGGCGCTAATTTGGGCTTCGTTCAGCGCGCGGTGTTCGGCCATAGCATTCACGATAGCATTTTGAAAAATGCGATGCAGATACAAAACCACAGGCCAGTGCAACAGACAGTATCGACATTGATGTCTGTCTTAAAAGATGCCGTGCACGCGCTAGTCGCAAATTCAAATAGTAACGTGTTGGCGTAGTATTCAGATATTTTCTAAATAAGCGTTCAAGCTGCCGTGTTGACAGATTTGTCATGCGGGCAATGGCTGTTTGCGCCAGTGGTTCTTCCAGATTGTCTTCCATGGTTTTGACAACAGCAAGCAATTTTGGATGGCTGACACCAATACGTGAACGAAGTTCCATACGCTGGCGGTCGGTGGGTTCGCGGATACGGTCATGAATAAATTGATCTGACACCTCGGCTGCAAGCTGTGCACCATGTGTTTGCGTGATCAAGTTCAGCATCATATCAAGAGCCGCGGTTCCGCCCGAGCAGGTGACGCGTGTGCCATCAACCTCAAACAGGTCATTGGTGATTTCCAGTTCAGGAAATTCCTCGGCTAACCCATCGATATTTTCCCAGTGTATTGTGCAGCGTCGTCCTTCAAGCAAACCTGCCGCCGCCATGACATAGGTGCCGGTACAGATCGCGCCAATCACGGCTCCATTGCGGTCGAGACGCCGGACAATATTCAAAACTGACTTATTGGTGTTGGCGCGTACATTGACGCCAGCACAGACGAATACCATGCGGCAGTTCTGTAGAATATCAGAGGCGCCATCGCACGAAATAACCACGCCATTACTAGCCATGCTTGGGGTCCCATCAATGCTGGCAATCACCCAGTCGAACAGGTCTTTGTTGCTTTGCCGATTAGCTACTCGCAAAGGTTCAATCGCGGCGGAAAAAGCCAGCATGGAAAAATCATTTAAAAGTAAAAATCCAATTTTTTGCGTTGATGCTTGATCGTCATTTCGCAAGAGGCTTTTTATGGTTTGTGCGCTCATCATGGTATCCTTCAAAGCGGCGGGGTTTTACCCTTTTAATAATCACCACATTATGGGGAATTTGTCGCAAGCCAAATAAAAAAGTGCAAATTCACGTCATTTTGATCTAAAATAATTCTTCATTGCGGTTGCATGATGCTTTCCAAGCAAAAGAGCCGCGATATATGAACTTTCGTAGATGCACAAGCTATGGTGTCATCTCCACAATTTTGCTACATAGCGCTCATGACAAACAACCACCACGTAACTATTCCGGCACCAATTACCAGCACCGCCAATGCTGAGGTCAAGTTTCTGCGCGCTTTGCATGAACGCAAATACCGGCGCCAGTCAGGCTGGTTTCTGGCTGAAGGAACGCGCATATGCAATGAAGCTGTTGCGCTTGGTTGGGACATGCATAGGCTTGCATTTCTGGCAGGTCGCGACAATGAAACACATGTGCGAAAGCTGCTGGATGCACTTGATCGTGCCGATGGGCGCGCCTTGCCGATGTCCGAAAAGCTGTTGCAACGAATCAGCCGCAAAGACAATCCGCAAATGCTGCTTGGCGCGTTTCGACAAAAATGGACTGATCTTGATGCGGTTGCGCCTGATCCATCTCGTCCATGGGTGGCGCTTGATCGCGTGCGTGATCCGGGCAATCTGGGCACCATCATGCGCAGTGCTGATGCGGCTGGTGCCAGAGGCATCATCCTGATTGACGATTGCACAGACCCATATTCGGTTGAAGCGGTGCGCGCATCAATGGGAGCCATATTCAACGTTGAAATTGTGCAATGCAATCAGCCAGATTTCGTTGCATTTGCCCGGCAATGGACAAACCAAGACGGCCAGATTATTGGCACGGCTTTGCCCGCCTCTGTTGATTACCGAGATGCTGATTATAGTGGCGCATTGATGATCTTGATGGGCAATGAACAGGCTGGTTTGCCCCCTAGCCTGATGCAGCTTTGTACACAGTTGATCCGTCTGCCGATGTTAGGACGTTCGGACTCGTTGAATCTTGCAGTGGCAACAGGCGTCACTTTATATGAGGCGTTGCGAAACCGCCGATAGGCTGAAATCACCCCGCATGCCAGCGGGCAAAATTGGCCTGCGATACCACCCGTCTTGCGTCATGCTCTTTGATCATGTCTTCTTGCACAGCCAGTTCGCCACAGGTGACGGTGCCGCCAAGACCGTTGACCGCTTCGGCCATAGCATAATGCGCAGCCAAGGACGATGCGCGAATGGCATAAATGGTCAGCACCATGAAAAGAGGATTGTCTGATAACAGTCTCCGACATGCTTTCAATAAAGCTGGCAGATCGTCTTCGATACGCCAAAATTCGCCTTTTGGCCCGCGGCCATATTTTGGGGGGTCCATAATAATGCCATCATAGTGGCGTCCACGTCTGATTTCACGTTCGACAAAACGCATGGCGTCATCGGTGATAAAGCGGATCGGCGCATCTTGCATGTCCGACGCGTCGCGATTTTCAAAAGCGTGAGCCACTGCCTTTTTACTGGCGTCAAGATGTGTGACATCAGCCCCGGCGGCGGCGGCGTGCAAACTTGCAACGCCTGAATAGGCAAACAGATTCAGTATGCGCGGACGTGTGTCTGGCTGGCTGATAAGGCGTTGTTTGATCGCATCAGCACACCAGTCCCAATGCGCGGCCTGTTCGGGGAAAAAGCCAAGATGGCGAAATGGTGTTGGGCGCGCAAAAAAGCGCAAATTCTGATAGCTGACCAGCCAATTATCAGGCAGGTTGTTTTGCAGTTTCCAGCCACCGCCTTCACCGCTGTCAGTTTCGTTATGGCTAGCAACAAAGACGCCATCGGCTTGCCACGCACCTTCATCAAGGCGCGGCGACCACATCGCCTGTGGCTCAGGACGAATAAAATAGAATTTTCCAAATCGTTCTAATTTGCGCTGATGTCCGCTATCGATAAGCGCATAATCATGCCAGTCATTGCTGGTCACAATGGCAGGCTGCGGCATGTCAACTTTGACTAGATTGATAAGGTTTGGTTCTGTCTGTGCCATGAGGCGTGATACTGCCGATAGCCTTTGCTGAATGCAAGCGTTGAAATATGCCTTGTTCAAGAAAATCACAATAGTGGCATTCTAAAGAACTAGATATTTTTTCCCTATTATCGATATTTGTGTTACAGATTAGCAATGATTTTGCGTTTTAATTGTGTTTTTGCCACCAATTTTGTCCAAAACCTAATGGACCTTTTATCATGGATAAAACAGACAGAAAAATTCTTGCCGAACTTCAAAACAATGCAGCCCAGCCCGTTGCCGATATTGCGCGCAAGGTGGGGTTGTCGGTCACGCCATGCTGGCGACGCATCCAGCGCATGGAAGAAGATGGCTTAATCCGGAAACGTGTTGCGTTGCTGGACCCACAGAAAATGGGTGTGGGCATGTCGGTCTTTGTTGCTGTGCGCACTGATCAGCATAATGCTGACTGGCTCAAAAACTTTGCTGATATGGTGGCGGGCATGCCTGAAGTTGTGGAGTTTTACCGCATGAGTGGTGAGGTTGACTATCTGCTTCGGGTTGTGGTGCCGGATATGAAGGCCTATGATCGCTTTTATCAAACATTGATTGCCAATGTCGAGCTCACCGATGTCAGTTCATCCTTTGCGATGGAAGAAATAAAATATACCACTGCTTTACCCCTGTCAGGGAGCGAGGATGACAATTGATATGCCGAATGATGCGCACCATCAGACATGCCTGATTTTCAGGGATAAGCTTTTATTGCCCTCGGAAGGTTTCATTGCATCACACTACATCAGTTTTGACCGATTACGCCCAGTCTATCTTGCAAATAAAATTGGCTGGCGCGCCAATGAACTTGACGCGCCAAAGCGCCTAACAGCGCGAACAGCGCTTGGCACGACGATTTTCAAACAAACCGGATTTTCACCATTTTACAAGTCTTTGCGGGCATTACAACCGCAGGTTCTTCACGCGCATTTTGGACGTGGGGGGGCACTGGCTTTGCCAGTTGCAGAGCGGTTGGGTATTCCGCTTTATGTGACCTATCACGGTGGTGATGCAACTAAATTTACGCATGAACGCACACGTTTGTTGCCCACTATCTATCAAAGACGGCTGACGTCACTTCAAGAATATGCGAATGGATTTTTATGTGTATCCAATTTTGTGGCACGGCGACTTGAGGCGCAGGGCTTTCCCAAGCATAAGCTGATTACCCATTATATCGGAATCGATCTAGCGGATATTCAAGCACCAACATCACGGGATGGCCGGTTATTATTCATTGGCCGTTTGGTAGGTAAAAAGGGTGTTGATGTTTTGCTGACAGCCTTACGAATGCTACATCAAAGCGGTAAGGCTAATGGCATAAAAGGGCTTGATATTGCAGGCACTGGTCCGGATGCAAATCAGCTTCGTGAGATGGCGAACGGTATTCCGAATGTTTCATTTCTGGGTTGGCAAACACCTGAACAATTGGCCTTGCGGATGCGGTCATGCAGTGCGGTCGTGGTGCCAAGTCATCAAGCGCCAGATGGTGATTGTGAGGGGCTGCCAACGGTGATCCTTGAAGCTATTCGCGCTGGTTGTCCGGTGATCGCCACCAATCATGCAGGCATTCCCGAAATCATTACCGATAATGTCAGCGGTATTCTGGCAACGGAAAATGACAGTGCGTCGCTAGCATCGGCACTAACGCGCTTTGCGTCCATATCCAATGTGCCAGCGATGGTGGCAAAAGCCCAACGCCGGTTGCGCGCTGAATTCGACGCGGCAACACAATCCGCCAAATTGCAAAGCATGTTGGCCTCGCATTACGCACCAACCAAACCACCAAATCTATTTGAATGATTATAATTGAATATAGGTTGATCTGACCTCAGTGTAGGCTTCGATGGCATAGATGCCGTTTTCACGTCCAAAGCCTGAACTCTTGGCGCCGCCAAATGGCATTCCTGGCGGCAGAATATTAAATGTATTCACCCATACATTGCCTGATTCAAGTTGGCTGGCAACACGATGCGCGCGTGACAAATCTTTGGTCATCAGACCAGCTCCAAGTCCAAATTTAGTATCATTCGCCCGGGTTACCGCTTCATCTTCGGTGCTGAAAGTCAGAACTGACATCACGGGGCCGAATATTTCTTCACGGACAACGCGCATATCGTCGGTGCAATTTGTCAGAATTGTGGGTTCCATAAAATAGCCATTTTCAAACCCCTGAGGGTGAACGCGGTTACCGCCCGTGGCAATGGTGGCCCCCTCATTTCGTCCGATGTCAACATAATCAAGAACCCGTCCCAGATGCTTTTCGGAAATTAATGCCCCCATCTGTATATCAGCCGCCATGGGGTCTCCTACGCTCATCGCGCTTGTTTTTTCAACCATCGCGGCGACAAAATCTTCGGCGATTGTGTCCTGAACGAAGACGCGGGTTGCATTTGAGCATACTTCGCCAGCGGTATAGAAATTGGCGTCAAGTGCGGTTTGAACCGCCAGATCAAAATCACAATCATCAAACACAATAAGCGGTGACTTACCGCCAAGCTCTAAGGTTACTTTTTTGAGTGTGGATGCGCTTTGTGCCATAATCAGCTTGCCTGTTTCAACACCGCCTGTGAGCGATATCTTGGCAATGCCAGGATGTTCGCAAATGGCCTTGCCAATGCGGTAGTCGCCATGAATAATCTGGAATAGACCATCTGGCAGGCCTGCGTCATGGAAAAGTTCGGCGATGCGTTGGCCGCTAAGAGGGGTTTCTTCAGACGGCTTTAGAATAAAGGCATTACCTGTTGCCAGTGCGGGTGCAGCTTTCCAGCAAGCAATCTGCACCGGATAATTCCACGCCCCAATGCCGGCGCAAACCCCAAGCGGGATGCGCTCAGAATAGCCGATGGCATCTTCCCAGCTAAAATGGTCGCCTGTCATGGTTGCCGATAAAGACGCAAAATAATCAAGCGCATCAGGACCGCTAGGCACATCACCTGAGACCGCTTCACTATATAGTTTGCCAACATCCTGCACTTCAAGGCGGGCTAGTTCATCATTCGCGTCGCGCATCAAACCGGCCGCTTTGTGCAGAATACGCGCGCGTTCGGTGCGGTCGGTGCGCGCCCATATTTTTTGCGCGGCTGTTGCGGCGGTTACTGCTTGATCCAGCATCGCCAATGTTGCTGGCTCTATATGGGCGATAATTTCACCTGTTGCCGGATAACGTTTCTCGATTGGCGATTCGCCGCTTGCAACGGGTTTACCTGCGATTATGGACTGGCATCTCTGCATGATTCTTTAACCTTGTTAAATAGGATTCTAGAATTGTGATTCTTAATATTATGATACTTAATATTATGTTTCGGGGGGCATTTGTATCTATCTGCCGCCTTTTCAGCCAGCTAAATAGCAAACCAGCCTTGTTTAAGTATCAGCCTTTGCCGATTATGCGTTAAATGTCAATTCTGGTTCATCTTTGGCAGATAAATTGGTCTGGACAAACCCCCGATCTTTTCGGCACCATACTGTTATGGACGAATCATGAATCCAATTAAGGATTGTGATAAAGTCTGGGAGGTAAACGATGTCAAACATAGTTGTTGATCTTGATGAAGCACGCTGTGATCTAGCCGCCATTTTTAGATGGACAGCACGTGAAAACATGCATGAGGGTATTGCGAATCATTTTTCCTATGCTGTTTCAGATGACGGCCAGCAATTCTTGATGAATCCCTATGGTGTGCATTTTTCAAAGATGAAAGCCAGTGATCTATTGTTGCTGGATGCGCACAAGTCGGCCAAGGAACAAGCTGATAATATTGATCCGACAGCATGGGCGATCCATGGTGCAATGCATCGTAATAACCCTCAGGCGCGATGTATCGTGCATCTTCACACGCATTATGCGACCGCGCTTAGTGCCTTAAAAGACCCATCCTTGCCCGCCATAGACCAGACAACCTGCCGTTATCATAACAGAGTTGCCATAGATACCGGTTTTGATGGTATGGGTCTTGATGATGAAGCGGAACGTTTATCAACCTTGCTTGGTAATCGCCGCACCATGATGATGGGAAGCCACGGTTTGATGACGGTGGCTGAAACGCCGTCACTGGCATTTGACCTTGCTTATCATTTTGAGCGTGGGTGCCGCACATATATAACGGCTTTGTCATCGGGCATGCCATTGGCGTATGTTTCTGACGATGTTGCTGAAAAAACAGCATCGCAATGGGAACATTATGATACTGACCAAGAGGCACATCTGACGGCGATTCGCACGATCCTTGACGAAGAAGAGCCAGAATATAGGCATTGATTTGACAGTTTAAGGCGTTAAAGTGTTACTAATTAACAAATCACAGCATGTCTTAGATGAGTTTGGATATTTGTAAATGGTGTAATTGCACCGTCATATGTCGTGATTTGAACTATTTTTTGCGATGTCATAACTAAAGTTTATGGCAATAACGGTGGCACAAAGTGCCCAACATTAAGAAACGGGAGAGGAAACCCAAATGAAAAAGATACTTTTATCTACAGCCATAATTGCCTCAGGTGCGATCGGTCTTGCTGGTCAGGCGTCTGCTGATGGCCATTGTGGAACTGTAACAATTGCAGAGATGAACTGGAATTCTGCAGCGTTAATGGCGCAAGTTGACAAAATCATCCTGTCAGAAGGCTATGGATGCGAAGTTGAAATCGTGCCAGGCGACACAATGCCTACTGCCACGTCAATGATGGAAAAGGGTGTGCCGGATATTGCCCCTGAGCTGTGGGCTAATGCTGTTGCACGGCCCCTTGCTGTAGCTGTTGATGAAGGCCGCTTGCATATTGCGTCTGCTGCCCCAATCACAGGCCTTGGTGAAGGTTGGTTTGTTTTGCCGCACACGTTGAAAGATCATCCTGAGTTGAAGTCTGTTTTGGATGTTATTGAGCGTCCTGACTTGTTCCCGCATCCCGAAGATCCATCAAAAGGTGCGCTTCACACATGTCCATCAGGCTGGAATTGCCAGTTGACCACCAATAATCTGTATCGCGCCTTTGATATGGAAGCCAAAGGCTGGTTGCTGGTTGATCCTGGTTCATCTGCAGGTCTCAATGGCTCAATTTCAAAAGCAGCAGATAGCAAACAGAACTGGCTTGGTTATTATTGGGCACCAACTGATATGATTGGTAAATACGACATGCAGATGATGGATTTCGGCGTGCCTTTCGCTGGTGCAGATAACTGGGATGGTTGTATTGCCCTGCCAGAGCAAGAGTGTGAAGACCCAAAGCCATCTGCTTGGACAGAGTCAGTTGTGAACACTGTTATTACTGATGACTTCAAGAAGCGTGCTGGTGATGCCAATGACTATTTGACAAAGCGTGTTTACCCAGGCCCGGTTATGAACGGTATGCTCGTTTACATGACTGAAGAGCAAGCAAACGGTGAAGATGCCGCTTATGAGTTCTTGTCAAAGCATAGTGATGTCTGGTCTAGCTGGGTATCATCAGATGTTGCTGCAAAAGTTAAGGCGGCTCTGTAAAATAGCCTCACTCAAAACTTTGGTCTGCCAGGAAACTGGCAGGCCTGTTAATATTTAATCTATAGGTGCCAGAAATGGAATTTCTAGAAGAGTTTCCCGAATTAGGGCGACAAGAACTCCGCGATATTAAAAAAACTGTCGATTTTGCCTTTAAGTCTTTCTCACGTAATTATGGTGAGAGTTTAGAGTCGTTTTTTGACCCACTTCTTCAATTTATGATCTGGTTTGAAAGACTTCTGATTGCAACGCCTTGGCCAATCATTATAGGCATCATCGCCGGACTTGCATGGCTTGGTTCACGCAGTTGGAAGTTGGCGTTAGGGTCAATTATCGCATTTTTCATCATTGGCCGTTTTGGCATGTGGGAAGACACAATGGCGACGTTGGCGATTATTTCTGTTGCCACGTTAATATGTATTGGTTTTGGCATTCCGTTAGGCATATTGATGGCAAGGTCAAACCGGGCGCAATCAATCATTACGCCCATACTAGATATTATGCAGACAATCCCGAGCTTTGTGTATCTGATTCCGGTTGTAATGTTACTGGGAATCGGCAAGGTACCTGGCATGATTGCGGTTTGTATTTATGCAATCCCGCCGATTGTCCGTTTGACCAACCTTGGCATACGCCTTGTTGATAAGGAAGTGCTCGAGGCCGCCGATGCCTTTGGTGCTAATTATAAACAACGTCTCTTTGGCGTGCAGATTCCGTTGGCGCTTCCAAATATTTTTGCTGGGGTGAACCAGACAATTATGATGGCTCTGGCCATGGTGGTTATCGCGTCAATGATTGGTGTGAAGGGGCTTGGCGTTCCTGTGCTTCAGGCAGTTGCAAACCAGTATCTTGCGCTTGGCCTCATGAATGGCCTTGCCATCGTGGCTTTGGCAATTATCTTTGACCGTGTTTCACAAGCTTATGGGCGGCGTTTACAAGCCCACCGCCAAGGAGCTGACCATGACTGATACAAAAATTAAAATTAGCAAACTCTATAAAGTGTTTGGTGATAATCCAAAACGTGCCATGGAATATGTTCGTGCGGGTGCCACTAAGCAAAGTTTGCTTGATGAACATGGTCACGTGCTAGGTTTGCGGGATATCAATATTGATATTCCGGCAAAGCGTATTCAGGTTATCATGGGCCTGTCGGGGTCCGGTAAGTCAACTTTGATACGCCATATTAACCGTTTGATCGAGCCGACCGAAGGTCAGATGATTGTTGATGGCGAAGATGTGCTGGCGATGTCACCAGAAGATCTGCGTGAATTCCGCCGGCATAAATCATCAATGGTGTTCCAGAAATTCGCATTACTACCACACAGAACTGTGGCCCAGAATGCGGCTTATGGTCTGACCATTCAGGGGGTGCTTGAGGCCGAAGCCAAAGAGCGTGCCCAGCATTGGATTGACCGGGTTGGCCTTGGGGGGTTTGAAAATCATTATCCTGCACAGCTATCAGGCGGCATGCAACAGCGTGTTGGTTTGGCGCGGGCACTGGCAACTGACGCTGAAATCCTGTTGATGGACGAAGCCTTTTCGGCTCTTGATCCGCTGATCCGGACGGATATGCAAGATATCCTGCTTGATCTGCAGGAAGAATTGCACAAGACCATTGTGTTTATCACGCATGACCTTGACGAAGCCTTGCGTATTGGCGATCAGGTTTCCATCTTGCGCGATGGTGAAGTGATCCAGCAAGGTGACCCGCAGGATATTATCATGCGCCCATCAGATGACTATATTTCTGACTTCATCAAGGATATCAACCGGGGTCGTGTTATCGAGGTACGTTCAATCATGAAGGCGGCATCACGCGCATCTGGTCCCAAGCTGACTTGTGATACGCCTATTGAGGTCGCGTTACAGCAGATGACAAAGCAAGGTGTGTCAACGGGATGCTGTGTAGATGATAAAGGTAAAACGGTTGGTTCGGTGTCTTTGGAAACAGCGATCGCGGCCATTGCCCGCCCAGATCGGGATTCAGCGACACCGCGCTACAAGTAATACGCGCTTCAAGTAATACCTGATACACAGAAAGCTGTTGCCATGAGTACTGTTGACCTGACGCTCGATGAAATAAGCGCTCTGATTATCCGCGTTATGCTGGCCAATGGCTGTGACGACGAGAATGCTATGGCCCTGGCAGATATAATGACACGTGCCGAACGTGACGGGTCGCATTCACATGGCCTGTTTCGCGTGCCAGGATATGTTAAAGCACTGCGAAGCGGTAAGGTTAATGGCAAGGCAAAACCAACAGTCACTAAAATCACACCAGCAGTTATTCAGGTTGATGGACATGGCTGTTTTGCCCCCATCGCGCAAGCCGCCGGTTTGCCGGTTCTGGCTGAAGCGGCCAAAGAGATTGGCATTGGTGCTTTATCACTGATTGGTGTTCACCATTTTGCCGCCCTATGGCCCGAAACCGAATTTCTGGCCGATCGTGGTCTTGTTGGTATTGCCTGTACAGCCTATATGCCGGCGGTTGCGCCAGCTGGATCAACGACAGCTCTGTTTGGAACGAATCCAATTTCCTTTGCATGGCCGCGTCCTGGTTCAACGCCGGTGGTATATGATATGGCAACAGCGTCAATGGCGATGGGTGACATACAGATTGCCGCGCGCGATGGGCGAACAGTCCCTATAGGTACTGGTCTTGATCAGGATGGTAAGCCAACGACTGATCCAGCTCAAATCGCGAAAGGTGTTCTTTTGCCATTTGGTGGCTATAAAGGCTCGGCGATTTCGATGATGGTTGAATTGCTGGCTGCTGGCTTGACAGGGGAACAATTTAGCTTTGAAGCCAAAGAAAATGACAATGGTGATGGTGGACCTGCCCGTGGCGGTGAAATGATTCTTGCCATGTCCCCCGATATTATTGCAGGGCCTGACTGGTCAGAGCATGTTGAGGGCTTTGTGGCCAAGCTCAATGCAATGGATGGTGTGCGATTGCCTGGTGCCCGCCGCCATAAAAACCGCCTTGATACAGGCGCACGCGCTGTTAATGCGGCTCTTCTTGAGACCATCGAGGGTCTTGTCGTCTAGGTGCTGGTGGCGCTGGCGACGTTAGCCTGTGCCCTATTTGTCTTTCCAGACAGCACCACGGTTTTCGACAAAGGCCTTGAAGCCTTCCAGTCCATCTTCATAATTGTAAAGCTTGCCGGTCAGGTAAATAGATGCAGCTACTGGGTTTGCAATCCGCTGCATAACCACCTGTCAACCTGCCTCGAATGCTCCGTTTAGCCAAACAAAGCGTGTGAATGCCTAGGGCTGTAAAAACCATCACTATGTTAAAAGGCAAGTCAGGGTTTAAAGGCAAGTCAGGCCAAGTTTGCATCATATTATCGATCCAGCTTTGGTGAAACGCCCTCTTCCACGCGGCTTATTGGGCTATTTTATAAAATATATCAACAGTATCTAACTGATATTATATATGTAGTCCGGTAATATTGACCTTGGTATAAATTGGCGCAAGGATAGCTTTGTCATAAGCTGCTGGCATATCGGCATGTTTGATGACAGATGATGTGAAAGGCCGCAATAATGACTATCGTTAATCTTGTTGTGAATGAGACGCCAGTAACAGCCGATGTCGAAGACACTATGCTACTTGGTGTTTTTTTGCGCGAAATGTTGCAGCTGACAGGTACGCATATCGGATGTGATACGAGCCAGTGTGGTGCCTGTGTTATTCATCTTGATGGGATGGCGATAAAGGCGTGCACCATGCTGGCTGTGCAAGCAGATGGCGCGCGGCTAACCACAATCGAAGGTTTGGCCAAGGGTGATGATCTGCATCCGGTTCAACAGGCATTCATTGATAATCACGGTTTGCAATGTGGCTATTGCACGCCAGGCATGATCATGACGGCAGTTGATTTTCTGGCGCATAATCCGACGACTGACATTGATGAAATTAGCCGCGCTCTTGAAGGGAATATCTGTCGCTGTACTGGCTATAACAATATTATCAAATCAGTTCAGCAGGCGGCGCGCGTGATGAGTGCTAGTGATATGGTGGATGAGGTAGATCATGTATGATCTGATCTATAAGAAAGCCCACAGCTATGCGTCGGCGCGTGATTTTCTGACGGCGGCGGAAGATGGAAAATTACTGGCTGGCGGCATGACCCTTATCCCGACGCTAAAACAGCGTTTAGCCGCGCCTGATATGCTTGTCGATCTTGGTGGCATAGCTGATATTACCAAGATTACGGTCAGCGATAATAATATGCAGATAGGTGCGATGGCATCTCATGCGCTGGTTGCGGGTCATGAATTGGTGCGTAGCTATTTGCCCGGCGTGGCTGATCTTGCCGGGCAGATTGGTGACCCGCATGTGCGTAACCGTGGCACAATTGGGGGCTCAGTTGCCAATAATGATCCAGCCGCGTGCTATCCGGCGGCATTATTAGCAACCGGTGCCACTATTCACACTGACCAACAAATCTTTGCAGCAGACGATTTTTTTGTTGGTATGTTTGAAACAGCGTTGGATGGGCATGAAATCATTACCGCTATTCATTTTCCACTTGATCAGATATGTGCCTATGTAAAATGCCCCAACCCGGCATCACGATATGCGTTGGCTGGTGTATGTGTCGCCAAGCGGCATGATGGGCAGGTCAAAGTTGCGGTGACTGGTGCTGGTCAGGATGGTGTGTTCAGGGCTAGTGACATTGAAGCGGCCTTGGAAAAGCGGTTTAACCCTGATGTGCTTGATGATGTGTCAGTTGATCCGGATTTATTGCTATCTGACATGCATGCCAATGCTGATTTTAGGGCGCATCTTGTTGTGCAAATGGCAAAGCAGGCGGTGATAAAATTACTGGCCTGAAACTGGCCTGAAACTGGCCTGATTGTGCCTTGGCTAGGCCAGCAACACCAGAATGATGGACAGTGCCAGTAGTGCTATGGCGATCAGTTCGGTCAGGCTGATTTTTTCTTTAAAATAGAAGTAAGAAAAACCGATGCTCATAAGCAATTCGATTTGTCCAACCGCGCGTACCGGGGCAACAGCGTGCATGGCGAAGGCCGCAAACCAAAACAGGCTACAAAGTGTGCCCCATAAACCCGCCATGGTGCTTTCGCGCCAATATACGAAGCTGGCGACCAGTTCATGGCGTTTTGCGACATACATCCAAGCTCCAAAACCAAGCGTCTGGATTGTGACGGCAATGGCTGCGGTCAATCCAGCATTCAGCATCACATCATCTGTGGGTATGTATTTTATGGCCGCGCCATAAGCGACCGTGCAAAAGCCCAGAAAGGCACCAGCCCCAAGTCCAAACCCAGTTTGTTTCGAGAAAATCGTAAGCATAATCGAATGGCTAGTGACACTTGATTTTGCCAGTGACAGCATGATTGTAGCCACCACACCAAGCGTGATGGCAAAGGCGGTTTGCAGGCTGGCGACAACGCCAAGAATAATGGCTTCAAACAGTGCCGCTTGCAACACCTCGGTTTTGGAAAAGGCAACCGCGGCAGCAAAGGATCGATGCGAAAACAGCATGATAAGAAGAATCGTAAAAGCGATTTGCGTGATTGCGGCGATGTTGATCCAGAACCAGAACATTGGTGGCAGGCTGGGTATGCCAACATTGACCAGCATCATATAGGCAAGCACAATCGCCCAAGCAAAGGGGAAGGAATAGGAAAAACGGATATAGCTCGCGCCATAGCTACCAAGCTGAGGCGTCATTTTCTTTTGAACGGCTGAACGCAAAGCTTGTGTAGCTGCTGCCAAAATAGCCAGTAAAACCCATAATTCCATGATTCGTTTATATAGGATCTTGGCAAAGATCATAGCGATAAGATCAATAATTTTGCAGTTCTGAATTGCACCGGCATTTAGGTTGTGCGAGATATAGATATCTTAAACATTATAGAGGCATCGTAATAGATGCCATGCTTGGACTTATCATGACAGATACACATTATATTGGCGGATCAGCAGTCGCTGGAACTAGCGGCAGACAACAAGATGTTTACAATCCCGCAACGGGTGCTGTGATCGGGTCTGTGCCTTTGGCCAGCATTGACGAAGTGAACCAGGCCGTTGCTTCGGCCAAAGCCGCGCTAACGGGATGGGCTGCGACGCCGCCTGCCAAGCGCGCTCAGGTCATGTTTAATTTTCGTGATTTGCTAAAAAGTCACCATACCGAAATTGCAACAGCCATTTCGCTTCAACATGGCAAAACACTTGACGATGCCAAGGGCGAAGTTGCCCGTGGTATGGAAGTTGTTGAGTTTGCCTGTGGCATTCCGCATTTGTTGAAAGGCGATTATTCAGCACAGGTGGCAGGTAATGTTGATAGCTATTCACAACGTCAACCTGTTGGTGTTGTGGCTGGTATTACCCCGTTTAATTTTCCAGCAATGGTGCCTATGTGGATGTTCCCAATGGCTTTGGCCTGCGGTAATACTTTCATTCTAAAGCCGTCTGAGCGCGATCCGGCGGCACCACTTTTGCTGGCGCGCCTATTGACCGAAGCTGGCCTGCCCGATGGGTGCCTGAATGTCGTCAATGGTGACAAAGAAGCTGTTGATACATTGCTTGATCATCCTGATGTGGGCGCCATTAGCTTTGTTGGCTCGACAGCGATTGGAAAATATATCTATGGCCGTGGATGTAATAATGGCAAACGCGTGCAGGCTTTATGCGGTGCGAAGAATCACATGGTGATTATGCCCGATGCTGATATGGATCAGGCTGTTGATGCCGCGATGGGTGCGGCCTACGGATCAGCCGGTGAACGCTGTATGGCTATCTCGGCAGTGTTGGCGGTTGGTGATGATACAGCTGATCGTTTTGTTGCACAGCTGGCACCAAAAGTGCGGGCGTTGAAAATCGGTCAGTATGATGAGCCCGGTGTTGAAATGGGCCCCGTCATTACCCGCGAATCGCAAAAGCGCGTTGAAGATTACATTAGCCAAGGCGAGGCAGATGGTGCCGAGGTTGTTGTTGATGGTCGCGGCTTGTCTTTGCAAGGCTATGAAGGTGGCTATTTTGTTGGCGGTACATTGATTGACCGGGTAACCCCGGATATGTCGGTCTATCGTGACGAGATTTTTGGACCTGTGCTGTCGGTTCTGCGTCCAAAAACCTATGAGGATGCGCGCCAGCTTGTGATTGATCATGAGTATGGCAATGGTACAGCGATTTTCACCCGTGATGGTGACGCCGCGCGTGATTTTGCGGCCAATGTGAATATCGGTATGGTCGGCGTCAATGTGCCCATTCCGGTGCCTGTTGCCTATCATAGCTTTGGCGGCTGGAAAGCCTCTATGTTTGGTGATCACGCTGTTCATGGCATGGAAGGTGTCCGTTTTTACACCAAGTTGAAAACGGTAACCGCACGCTGGCCTAGTGGGATCAAGGAAGGTGCTGTCTTTAATTTCCACTCCGGTAGTGACACCAAATAGCAATATCAAAGTGTTATTATTCTGCTATTGGCATGACTCGTTTTCTGTCTATAGCAGAACTTTGCCTGGATTCAGAATGTTGTCAGGATCCAGAGCGGCTTTGATCGATTTCATCATGGCATAGGCAACTGGATCTTTCAGCTGTTTCATTTCGGCCTGTTTATCCTGACCAATTCCATGTTCGGCACTGATGGATCCATGCCATTTCACCACAGTATCGCGCAAGGCCGCTTTGATCGCTGCGGCTTCTTTCGGGCGATCTTTTGGGTCTTCATCATAAGGGCGCGCAAAAGCATGGAGATTGCCATCGCCCATATGACCAAAGGCAACACAGAATGGCCCTGGTGCCACCGCCGCGAAAGCCGCCTTCAAGTCGGTAATAGCGTTGGGTAAATCGGCAACCTGAAAGCTGACATCGCTCATCACCCAATTACCATGTTTCTGTATGGCGTCCAGCGCACCTTCACGCATCGCCCATAAATTTTGGCGTTGGGCTTCGGAGTTGGCGATAATGGCATCATCGGCAAGCCCTTGTTCAAATGCCGACGCCAGAATGGTTTCAAGCTGGATGGAAAGATTTAGCCGTCCATCAGTGTGCATCTTAACATCATCAGGACTGCCAGCGGCAATTTCCATCAATATGCTAAGCACAGGACTATAATCAAAAGGCGAAGTGACATGGTCAAGATTATTGACGCATAAATCATAAATCACCTGATCCATAAGCTCATAGGCTTCTAGCCGGCCCCCAGTTTGAATTTGCACAAGGTTCATCAGCTTTAGCGCCGCCTCCATATCTGGCACAACAACCATTGCCGTTGCATAGGCAGCTGGCTTTGGAACCAAGGTCAGGGTTGCGGCGGTGATGATGCCAAGTGTGCCTTCAGAGCCAATCATCAGATTGACCAGATCATAGCCAGTATTGTCTTTTTTAAGTGCCGGAAGCAAATTCATGATGTCGCCTGCTGCTGTGACCACTTCTAAGCCAAGACATAGCGCACGGGCATTCCCATATCGTACAACATTTAACCCGCCTGCATTTGTGCCCAAGGCACCGCCGATATGTGCTGTACCCTTGGCACCAAAAACCAAGGGAAACATCCAGCCCGCCTGATCTGCCGCCTTATGTAGATTTTCGACGATACAACCAGACTCGGCAATCATATAACGACCATCACCACTGACGTCACGGATCATATTCATCCGTTCCAGCGACAGGATCATGGCTTTTTGATCGGGATGCGCCTGCGTTGCGCCAGTCAGGCCTGAATTACCACCAAGCGGAATCACTGCGGTTTTGGTGGCGGTGCATAGTTTCATCAAAGCGGCCACTTTTTCAGTGCTGTCAGGACGCACAACGATAAAGGGGTTGGATGGGTATTTGCCTAGCCAGTCACGCTGATACTTGGGATCAATATCATTGCCAGTTTCGACATGTGCATCGCCGCATATGGCGCGACATTCATCTATCATTTCCTGTTCGGTTATCTTCATGTCAATCTATCCAGTCAGGCGGCCAACTCAAAAAGCCGAAGGCGCGCAATTTTATGAACTTCATTAAGGGCGGAGTTAAATTCGGTGGCTAGGTCATTGTTGATACGTTGATGAAAGGCGGCCAGAATATCGGCACGTGACAGGCCGCGCACGGCGATGATGAAAGGATGTCCGAATTTAGCGGTGTAATCGGCGTTGAGATTCTGGAATTGTTCGAATTCTGCTTGCGAACATTTATCAAGGCCAGCACTGGCCTGTTCAGCGGTTGATTCGGCTGTAAGATTACCAGCAATAGCCAGCTTGCCAGCCAGTTCGGGATGCGCGCGTAGCAATGTTAATTTTGCCTCGTCACTGGCTGCATCAACAATGACTTTCATACGGTGTGCCAGTAGGTTGGGATCGTTGTCTGCTTTGCTGATGCCGCCATCTAGCAAAGCTTTGGCAACCCATATTGAATGTTCGTAAATGCCGCCAAGGCATGCTAGCAATTGGTCTTCTGGCATTTCGTGCAAGGCAAGTTTATTCATCAGTTCATAAGCCTTTCATGTGGTCGCATTTGGGTCGGCATCATTTGTGTAGATTAGTTTGCTAAATCAATGAAAAATTGTCATTCTAATTTTTAGCAATCATCACTAATTGTCAGGAGATTACAATGGGTCGATTGACTACCCATGTCCTAGATACTGCACGTGGTAAACCCGCGGCACACCTTGAAATTGACCTTATCCGCATAAAAGGCGATACGCAGACGGTTTTGAAAACAGTCGTAACAAATGCTGATGGCCGATGTGATGCCCCCCTGCTTGAGGGTGATGCGCTAGCGCGTGGCCGGTATGCGCTGGTTTTTCATGCGGCATCCTATTTGCGTGAGATGGGGGATGATTTGCCGGAATTTCCGTTTTTGGATGATATTGTCATTGCCTTTGGCATAGATCGTGATGATCAGCATTATCATGTCCCGTTATTATTATCGGCTTACGGTTATTCGACTTATCGTGGTAGCTAATGGAGATGGCGTGCGAACCTATCTAACCTTTGTTCTGAATGGTGAAATACAGACAGTTGCTGGCATTGCTGGTGATATGACGCTGCTGACATGGTTGCGGCGTGAACGAGGGCTCACAGGATCCAAAGAAGGCTGCGCCGAAGGTGATTGTGGTGCCTGCACAGTTGTCGTTGCGCGTACTGATGGCAAAGGTCGTCTGATATGGCGACCCGTGAATGCCTGTATTCTGTTTATGGGGATGCTTGAAGGTAGCGCGGTGACGACGGTGGAAGGTATCAGTGGCCCGGATGGTGAATTGCATCCTTGTCAGCAGGCCATGGTTGATTTTCACGGATCCCAATGCGGCTTTTGCACCCCCGGCTTTGTTATGTCGCTATATGCGGCCTGGTGTAATCAGGATGGACTTGCGGCCAATCAAATTGATGACACGCTGGCTGGAAATTTATGTCGGTGTACTGGCTATCGACCGATTGTGGATGCAGGTCTGTCATTGGCAGGCATGGCGAAATCAACATGGGAAAGCAAGCGCCAAAAGGCTGAAAAAGCTCTGTTACTAGATATCCAGCATGACGAAGTGGTTGAAATTTCAGATGGCAAAAAAGCGTTTACTGCGCCATATAAGCAAGCGGATTTTGCTACTATTTATGCCGAAGATTTGGCCGCAACAATCGTTTCCGGCGCGACTGACATAGGGTTATGGGTAACCAAACAGCAACGCCAATTATCGCGTATGCTATGGACTGGCCGTGTAGAGGGGTTTGATAAGATTGAGGATGATAAAGCCAATCTGATTATACGGCCTGCTGTAACGCATCAGACAGCGATGGAAATACTCGGCAAAAGATGGCCAGCTGTTTCGACATTATTACGCCGATTTGGGTCTTTGCAGGTGCGCAGTTCAGGTACGGTTTGCGGCAACATTGCGAACGGGTCGCCTATTGGCGATTTGCCCCCATTGCTCATAGCTCTTGGGAGCCAGATCGAGCTTCGACAAGGTTCCAAGACGCGCGTTATGAAGCTTGAAAATTTCTTTGTCAGCTATGGCGCGCAGGACCGAAAATCAGATGAATTTGTTGCGGCTATTTTAGTGCCAAAGGTAAAAGCACCATATCTGCGCTGTTACAAGCTATCTAAACGGTTTGACCAAGATATTTCAGCCGTGATGATGGCGGCAAATGTCACTGTAAAGAACGGTATGATCATTGATGCGGTTATTGCGTTTGGTGGTATGGCTGGGACACCGATGCGTGCCAGCGCGGCAGAACAGATATTAATTGGTGGCTCATTTAATGAAGCCAGCTTTATCGCCGCTGCATCCTTGCTAGGTGATGATTTTACGCCTCTTAGTGATATGCGGGGCAGTGCAGATTATCGCATGCAGGCGGCGCGAAATCTGGTGCTGAAATATGGCCTTGAAATCACCGGACAGTCGCATGTCGAACTTGCAGGGGGCGGTGTTTCGGCGCTGTTAGCCGATTAGATGACAAGGTTCGATACAACATTGCCACAAACGGCACTGCACAAGCCTGTACGTCATGACAGTGCGCATAAGCATGTTTCAGGACGTGCTCATTATACGGACGATCTGCCTGTGCCGCAGAATACCTTGCAGGTTCTTATTGCTCAAAGTCCGCATGCGCATGCGCGAATTATCAGTATGGATCTTTCGGCTGTTGCCAGTGCCGAGGGGATTGTTGCTGTAATGTCGGCACAAAATGTACCTGGCATAAATGACTGTAGTCCGGTTGCTGGTGATGACCCGATTTTTGCTGATGATACGGTGTCCTATGTTGGTCAATCTGTGTTTGCTGTAGCTGCGGTTGATATGGCTTCAGCGCGTGCCGCCATAGGTCTTGCCAATATTGACTACGATATTTTACCAGCCATTTTGACGATTGATCAAGCGATGCAGGAAGGCGCTTTTTTAGGGCCTGCGGCGACCATCTCGACAGGTGATGCCGATGGTGCCATTGCCGCCGCGCCGCACCATCTTGACGGACGCATCGTCATTGGTGGGCAAGAACATTTCTATCTTGAAGGTCAGGCAGCCTTGGCGGTGCCAGGTGAAGATGGTGACATGACGCTTTACTGTTCCACCCAGCATCCAAGCGAAATCCAGCATAAAGTGGCCACTTCGCTGGGGGTGGCTAACCACGCCATTACGGTTGAAACGCGGCGTATGGGTGGGGCTTTTGGCGGCAAAGAAAGCCAGGGCAATCTGCCTGCCATTACGGCGGCGATAGCGGCCAAATTAACAGGTCGGCCAGCCAAAACTATTTATGATCGTGATGATGATTTTATGCTGACTGGTAAACGGCATGATGTCCGCATTGATTACAGTGTCGGTTTTGATGATGATGGCAAGATAAGTGGGGTTGTTTTTGAGCAGGCATTACGCTGTGGCATGTCATGGGATTTGTCAGAGTCTATTGCGGCGCGCGCCATGTGCCATGCTGACAATGCTTATCATATCAAAAATATGCGTATCATATCACATCGGTGCCGCACCAATACCCAGTCAAATACGGCCTTCAGGGGATTTGGAGGGCCGCAAGGCATGGTGGGTATTGAACGTGTTATCGATGCTGTTGCGCATCATCTGGCGCTTGATCCGCTTATTGTACGCCAGCGGAATTTCTACCCGCATAAAGATATATCAGATCATGGTGTCACCCCCTATGGGCAGCCAGTTGAAGATTGCGTTATTCAGGATATCGTCAGCACGTTGGTAAAGACCAGCGATTATGTAAAGCGTCGCAAAGCGGTTGAACTGTTCAACAAAACTAATCGCTATGTAAAGCGAGGCATTGCTCTAACGCCCGTTAAATTCGGTATCTCTTTTAACAGTAGTTTTTTGAATCAGGCAGGGGCGTTAGTGCATGTGTATAATGACGGTTCGGTGCATCTCAATCATGGCGGCACTGAAATGGGACAAGGGCTTTACACAAAGGTTGCCCAGATCGTTGCCCATGCGTTTTCGGTTCCGCTTGAAACCGTAAAAATCACAGCCACAACGACAGGCAAAGTGCCAAACACATCAGCAACGGCAGCATCATCTGGAAGTGATCTTAACGGCATGGCAGCGATGCGCGCCGCACATGCGATCAAAACGCGGATGCAGGATTTTTTGGCCGAGCAATCGCAGATCGATCCGAAAGATGTTCATTTTAGTGATGGCAAGGTGTTGGTTGGTGATCAATATTACAGCTTTGCCGAGGCGGCGCATCGTTGCTATATGGGGCGGATATCGCTTTCTTCAACAGGTTTTTATGCAACACCAAAAGTGCATTGGGACAAGCAAACACTTACCGGACGACCTTTCTATTATTTTGCCTATGGCGCCGCCTGTAGCGAGGTCGTTATTGACCTCTTGACAGGTGAGAACCGGATTTTACGCACTGATATACTGCATGATGTCGGTAAATCATTAAACCCGGCACTTGATATTGGCCAGATCGAAGGGGGCTTTGTGCAGGGGGCAGGTTGGCTGACAACCGAAGAACTGGTCTGGAACAAACACGGGCGTTTGATGACGCATGCGCCTTCGACATATAAAATACCTGCCTGTTCGGATCGGCCTGTTGATTTTCGTGTTGCCCTATTTGCCGAGGGGGAAAATAGTGAAGCCACAATCCATAAATCAAAAGCTGTTGGTGAACCGCCATTAATGTTGGGGATCAGCGTGTTGATGGCCTTATCACATGCGCTTCAATCGGTAGGCGAAAGTGGTGAATATCCTATGCTTGATGCGCCCGCGACTTGTGAACGCTTGTTAATGCGGTCAATTGCGTTGGGAGGGCCTTGTGTCTGAGTCTTCTGACAATAGGCAAACCGTTAATCAGGGGAATGCTGGCTGGCTCACTATGGCGATTACGCTGTTGCAAGACACAGACATTGTTATCCATGCGAGTGTTATTCAAGTGCGCGGGTCAGCACCGCGCGCCGTGGGTGCCAATATGCTGATTAAGGCCGATACGATATGGGATACGATTGGCGGTGGCGCGCTGGAATTTGAAGTGATGCATCAAGCACGTAGTGATATCACCTCGATACAGGCCAATCCCGTTGATTGGTATCGCCATGTTATGGATATCGCCCTTGGCTCCGATATGGGACAATGTTGCGGGGGGCATGTCCGGGTATTGCTCGAAGCTCTTACCAAGGCTGATCTGCCAGTTTTAGAAAAGCTGGTAGATAGTGAACAGCCCGTTTTACATCCATTAAAAGCAGGCCAGCCGCTTGTGCTGGCAGATCGTGACCTCATTGGATATGGTGCATCAATAACGGCTGATAAAACGGGCTTTATATTGCCGCAAAAATCTTATCAAAGGCCATTATTCATCTATGGTGCCGGACATGTTGGAAGGGCGCTAATACCGATCATTGAGGGGTTGGGTTTTGATGTCTATTGGGTCGATATTGCACCAGACAGATTTCCGCCAGTCATTCCTGAATGGGTTTCCGAAGTGACAGCACGTGACCCAACATTGATTGCGGCACACGCGCCAACAGATGCTTTTCATCTGGTTATTACACATTCGCATGCGCTTGATCAGGCCATCTGCCATACTGTTCTGGCAGGCCAAGGTTTTGCTAGGCTTGGCCTGATCGGCTCAAAGACCAAAAACGCCCGTTTCCGAAGCCGGCTAAGCAAGGCAGGCATTAGTGATGAAGCATTAATGCGCTTGACTTGTCCAATCGGTGTTGGGCTTATTACTGGAAAGCAACCTATACGCGTTGCCATATCGATTGCGGCGCAACTTGCCATCTGGCAACAGGAGCTTGATTGTGAAGGGGCGTTTTCATGATCGCACATTATTTTAACATCACATATGATCATCGCTTCTTATGGGGTATATATTTGCTGAAAGAAATGGAGATTGCCTCATGATTGATTATCTTTGGATATGGTCAGAAATGCTAATTCGCTGGGTGCATGTTATTGCTGGCATTGCCTGGATCGGGTCGTCTTTCTATTTTATTGCGCTTGATTTAAGCCTGAAGCCTGGCAAACAGCTGCCAGATGAAGCGCATGGGCAGGCATGGCAGGTTCATGGGGGCGGTTTCTATAACATGGTCAAATATCTGGTTGCACCAAAGCGGATGCCGGAAGAACTGACATGGTTCAAATGGGAAGCCTATGGGACATGGATTTCGGGCATGGCACTGATGGCGCTGGTTTATTATGGTGCGGCAAGCCTGTATATGATCGATCTTGAGATTCTTGATATTACTGAATGGCAGGCCGTGGCCATAAGTCTTGCTGGTATTATTCTTGGTTGGGTGGTGTATGACGGCTTGTGTCGAAGTCCGCTTGGGCGTGATGATACGATGCTGGCTGTGGCGGGGTTTGTGTTTCTCGTGCTGCTTGCCTATGGTTACACCCAAATTTTTTCAGCGCGTGGTGCCTTCATGCAAATGGGTGTTACGATCGGCACGATGATGGTTGCCAATGTGCTGATGGTGATTATTCCGGGGCAAACCAAGGTAGTGGCAGCGCTCAAAGCAGGTGATTCGCCCGATCCAGCATACGGCATTCGGGGTAAACAGCGCTCATTGCATAATAATTATCTGACCTTACCAGTGATTTTTGTCATGCTTGGTGGCCATTATCCAATGGTATTCGCGACCGCCTATAGCTGGATTATTCTGGCGCTTGTTCTGGTTATAGGTTGTGTGATCCGGCATTACTACAACACCAAGCATAAAGGACTACCAGCTCCAAATTGGACATGGTTTGTGGCTGCTGTTCTGACTGTGTTGGCGATGTTTCTATCCTATGCCGGTGCACCGCAGGCCAGCTATGACGAGGCTAGCTATGGGCGCGGAGCAGAGTTGCATGCCCATGCTGTCGAGCTTGTTATTGAGCGCTGCAGTGTTTGTCATGCCGAGGTGCCGCAATGGGATGGTATGGCGTTTGCGCCTAAGGGCATCCTGCTTGAAAATGAAACCCAAGTTATGGCGCTGGTTGATGAAATTTTCTGGCAGTCGGCGCAATCTCATGCGATGCCGCCAGGGAATGTGATATGGGTTGAAGACGAAGAACGTGCCTTGCTGGCCGCGTGGCGGGCGGCCATGCGCGCTGGCGAGATTGAGGGCAGTTAATGGGCGATTACCCGCGTGATCTGATTGGTTATAATGGCCAACCCCCACATGCACAATGGCCGGATGGCGCGCGCATTGCGGTTCAGTTTGTGCTGAATTACGAAGAAGGCGGCGAAAATTCTATTCTGCATGGTGATTCAGCATCAGAAATGTTTTTATCCGAAATCATTGGTGCCGAACCGTTTCACAATGCGCGTCACATGTCGATGGAATCGATTTATGAATATGGCTCGCGGGCTGGCGTATGGCGTATTCTTGATCTGTTCAGAGCTCGTAAAATTCCAATTACGCTTTTTGCTGTTGCCATGGCGATGCAAAGACATCCACAGGTGATTGAACAAGCCTTGAAAGATGGGCATGAAATTGCCTCACATGGCTATCGCTGGATCAATTATCATGGCATGAGCGTGGATGAAGAACATGCGCATATGGAAAAGGCGATTGCAATCCATACCGACATTTGTGGTGCGCGACCACTGGGCTGGTACACAGGCCGCACCAGTGCGCATACGCGTGATCTGGTGGCAAAAGAAGGTGGCTTTGTTTATGACGCTGATGATTATTCGGATGATGTGCCATTCTGGAGTAAGCACACCACCCGACCACAACTGATAGTGCCCTATACGCTTGATACAAATGATATGCGCTTTGCAACCGCACAGGGGTTTCATACAGGTGATCAATTCGCCAGCTATCTGATAGATGCGTTTGACACATTATATGCTGAAGGCGCAACAAGCCCAAAGATGATGTCAGTTGGGTTGCATTGCCGCCTGATTGGCCGTCCGGCACGTTTTGCAGGTCTGGTAAAATTCATTGATCACGTGCAAAAACATGAAAAAGTGTGGATGGCACGGCGGCTTGATATAGCCAAACACTGGATTAAAACATATCCCTATTCGTGAATAAGACTATTACGGCACCTGCCGCATATGAAAGAGGTAAAAATGAACAATGAATTTCCACCAGCCGAAGCCATGGGTCTGGTTAATTTGGCATCAACGCGGATGGGCACTAAAATTCATTCGGTAAGTGATGATTTCTTTGCCGAAGCACCGCGTATGCTAGCTGATACAGTGCCTGTCTTTGTGCCAGACAAATTTGATGATCATGGCAAATGGATGGATGGATGGGAATCACGCCGGCGGCGTCATGGTGGCCATGACTGGTGCGTTCTGCATCTTGGCGAAACCGGAACCATTCGGCTTGTCGATATCAATACAGCTCATTTTACAGGTAATTATCCGCCAGGCGCTATGTTGGAAGCTGCGTATTGCGTAGATGGTGATATCGACAAGGCTGATTGGAAAACGGTGATTGACGAAACCCAACTAGGGCCAGATGCACATCACCTGTTATCAGCTCGAGATGTGGGTCCTGTGAATATCGTGCGGCTGAATATCTACCCAGATGGTGGCATTGCCAGACTGCGTCTTTTTGGCGATGTGCAACGTGACTGGTCAGGTCAGGGCGATACATCTGTCGAGTTATCAGCGTTACGCGCTGGTGGTTGTATTCTTGGCTATAATGATGCGCATTATGGTGACGTCAATGCGCTGATTTCCGAAGGGCGTGGCCAGACAATGGGGGATGGTTGGGAAACTCGTCGCCGCCGTGAACCAGGGCATGACTGGATCGTGGTTCGTCTTGGTGCTACGGGGCTGATTTCAGACATTGAAGTCGATACAGCACATTTTAAAGGTAATTATCCAGACCGATGTAGCATTCAAGCCGCATTGATTGAGGGTGAGGTTGATCTAGACGCGGCTGAAAACTGGCTTGAACTTATGGGTGAAAAGTCATTATCAGCTGATAATATCCATAGATTCAGTGATGCTGATATTAATGATATGGGTCCCGTTAATATTGTGCGGTTGAATATTTTCCCCGATGGTGGTGTTTCGCGATTGCGATTATTTGGCAAGGTGGTGACATAATGGACAGCCAAAAGCTTTCCGTTCAGCCCCTAACCAAGGGCGCCTTTGCACCTTATGGCACGGTTATTGAAACAGATGGCGCCCAGCAGATCAGCATCAATCAGGGCACCACGACGCGGTTTGACGCGCTGGCGCAGATCGATGTTGCATATGAAGGCGGCATACCCATTATTTCCCTATTTCGGGGAACACGCCGTTCCAGCCCGATTGAGATATCTATGCTTGAACGGCATCCACTTGGTTCGCAGGCCTTTATGCCGCTAGCCAATCATGATTGGTTGGTTGTTGTGGCCGCTGGCAATGCCGATGATAGCGCGCCTGATTTTGACCGGCTTGTCTGTTTTCGGGCTACCGGTAGTCAGGGGGTCAGTTATGATCGGGGCACGTGGCATCATCCATTGCTGATATTAGAGGAAAGTCAGGACTTTCTGGTCATGGATCGTTCGGGTAATGGCCATAATCTGGATGAGGTCTGGGCAGAAGATATGACGGCTCAAATTGATCTCTGATGTGTTTTAGATGATTGTTAAGCGGTCATTAAATGATGCGACATACGGCGATGTTCGGTAAGTAGCTTGTTCATATCCATCGTGGTTAGCTGTCCCTCAGCTACGACAATTTTGCCATTGATAATTGTATAATTTGTTTTGACCGGCCCGCAGAATATGAGTGACGCTACGGGATCCCAGTCACTGCCGGCAAAATCAATCCTGCGCCTATCAAAGGCGGCAATATCAGCAGCATAGCCAGGTGCCAGAATGCCAATGTCATTTCGATTTAGAACCGAAGCACCTCCCACCGTGGCAAGGCGCAAGGCCTCACGCGCTGTCATGGCGTCACCACCTTGATTGACGCGTTGCAGAAGCATGGTCTGGCGGGCTTCGTTCAGCATATGAGCACTGTCATTCGATGCTGATCCATCGACGCCAAGACCGACTTTCATACCAGCGTCGAGCATGCTGCGGATAGGCGCAATGCCGCTGGCAAGCCGCATATTGGAACATGGGCAATGCGCCACGCCCGTGCCTGTGCGGGCAAATAGGTCAATCTCATCTTTATTCAACTGCACACAATGCGCATGCCAGACATCATCACCTGTCCAGCCAACAGCTTCGATATAGTCACCTGGCCGCATGCCAAAGGTGGCTAAACTGTAATCGATATCTTCGACATTTTCGGCGAGATGCGTGTGCATGCCAACATGATAGGCACGTGCCATTGAGGCGGTTTCACGCATAAGATCCATACTGACCGAGAAGGGTGAGCATGGGGCAAGTGCAATACGTTGCATAGCATAGGGGCTGTCATCGTGATACTCTTCGATTAGGCGCTGGCATTCATTCAGGATATCAGGCTCATGTTCGGTCAGATTATCGGGAGGTAAGCCACCTTTGGATTCGCCAATGCTCATCGAACCTCGTGTGCCGTGAAAACGAACACCAATATCAGACGCGGCAGATAAGGCGTCATCAAGTCGTGCACCATTAGGATATAGATAAAGATGGTCTGACGATGTCGTACAGCCACTTAAGGCAAGCTCGGCAAGCCCAAGAGCCGTTGACCAGTAAATATGGTCGGGGCCTATATGGCTCCATATTGGATAGAGAGTTTGCAGCCAGCCAAATAGCGGCGCATTCTGGGCGGCAGGTACCGCACGGGTTAAATTCTGAAATAAGTGATGGTGGGTATTGACCATGCCAGGAATAACAATATGTCCGGTAAGGTCGAGAACAGTATCGGCTGATGTGGGGAGCTGATTGGTGGTGGCAACCTGCTCGATAACGCCGTCACGAATGAATAAACCGCCATTTTTAATTTCGTTTATATCACTGGCACTGTCTTGTCCGCTAGATGCCATAGTACAAAGAATATCAGCATTTTTGATAAGAAGTGTTTGCCCTGACATTTATTAATCCATTTGATTCCATTGACATTTTGTAAGCGCCGCCAAATCATTTTGACGGCGCCCACGGTTTGGTATTATGCACGATGCAATCAGTCTGCATCCTCAGGTAAAAGCATGTTCATCACCACAGCAAGTACGGCAACAGGTAACAAACCCGAAACCATCAGCATTTCAAAACTATCAGGCAGATGCTGCATCGATTTTGGTACAGCTTGCAAACCAAGGCCAACAGATAGTGATGTAGCCAGAATGACCATGTTGCGGCGGCTCCAATGCACATCTGATAGCATGTTGATACCAGCCGATACGACCATACCGAACATCAGGATCACACCCCCACCAAGTACCGAAATTGGCATTGCAGAAATAATGGCACCGATCTTTGGAATAAAGCCACAGATGATCAGGAAAATACCTGAAATAGTCACTACGCCCCGGCTCATGACGCCAGTCATTGAAATTAGGCCAACATTCTGGCTAAAGGATGTGTTTGGCAAGCCACCAAAAATACCCGCAATCGCGCTGCCAAGTCCGTCAGCATAAGTGCCGCCAGCCAGTTCTTCGTCAGTCGCTTCACGGTTAGCGCCACCTTTGGCAATACCAGAAATATCGCCAACAGTCTCAATCGCACTTACAATTGACATCAGTATCATACCGATGATCGCATAGGCACTGAACTCAATGCCATATTTGAAAGGTGTTGGCACAACAAACCATGCAGCTTTGGCGACGCCACTAAAATTGACAACACCAGTCGCGATACCAACAAGGTAACCAGCGATCAAGCCAAGCAAAATAGCTGCTGAAGACGCAATGCCACGAGTGAAAAATTTGAAGCCAAGGGCAACAATGATTACGGTCAGAGCCAGGCTCCATTTACTGAAATCACCCCATTCTGGTGCATTCATCTGGAATTCGGCTGCACCGCCTGCCGCATATTTGATGCCTACAGGAAGCAGTGCTAGACCAATAGCCATTATCACCATTCCAGATACCAGAGGGGGGAATAAATGACGAATACGGCCAATAATAGCGCCAAGGAAGGTGTGGAAAATGCCCGCTACCAAGATAGCACCCATTAATGTCGCCATGCCGCCAGCTTTAACGATGCCTATCATGATCGGCACAAAGGCAAAGCTAGTCCCTTGCATGACAGGCAACCGGGCTCCAACAGGTCCAATGCCAATCGTTTGAAACAAGGTCGCAATACCCGCAAAAAGCATGGCCATCTGGATTAGAAACACCATGTCTTCGCCGCCAAAGGCAAAGCCTGCAGCGCCAGCGATAATAATTGATGGTGTTACATTACTGGCAAACATTGCCAATACATGCTGAAGCCCTAGTGCCACTCTTGGCCCCATAGGTATTTCATAATTAGGATCTTGTAGCTGTTCGCTATTTCCGATTTGATTGTTGCTCATGTCGTCCCCCATATTGTTACAATTAAGTGACGTTACGGTGGATGAGAAGATAGGGGAAGAAAAAAACGTTTATCAGATGATGGGTTATTATTTGCCAATACAACGATTGCCGTCACTATCAAGGCCACATCGTAATTCGGGTAATTTTAAATCGACGCGCATTATGAAAATTGGGTTGCCACTTTCAACCGTATGTGTAGGGTAAATGAAGGTTTTCTGAGGAAAAATAAAAATAAGATGCTTACTGCAAGGGAGAGTTATCATGAAAAAATCTAATTTATTTAAAGTGGCTGGCCTTGGTGTCGCTGCATTGTCAATCTTGGCAGCACCATTGAGCGTATCGGTGGCAAATGCTGACACCGTTCTGACAGTGTCTTCGTGGGCTAGTCCACAGCACGCCATGAACGCATCAGTATTCCCATGGATGGATGGTGAGCTTAAAGCTTGTTCAGGTGGTAGCCTTGGCTTGAAGGTCGAATATGGTTTGGCATCGCCACTAGCACAATATGACACTGTTCGTGATGGTGTGGCTGATATTAATTGGATGGTGCATGGCTATACGCCGGGTAAATTCGAGACAACAAAGCTTGCTGAATTACCGGGTCTATATGGTAAGTCCGAAACTGTGTCAGCCGCATTTCAGGCGACATGGGAAAAATACCTAGCTGCTGCCAATGAAGCCAAAGGCGTTGAAATACTTGCCAACTTTGTGCATGGCCCAGGTATGATTCATACGGTCAAGCCTATCTCGTCATTCAAAGATCTTAAAGGTATGAAATTACGCGTCGGTGGTGGTGTGGCCAATGATATAGGCCGCGCATTAGGCGTTGCTGGTGTGAATATGCCGGCACCAAATGTTTATGAAGCCCTTTCATCAGGTGTTGCGGAAGGCGTATTCTTCCCAATGGAAACTATGCATGCTTTCAAAGTTTCAGAGGTTGTGAAGAATACATATCGCAACACAGACGGCATTTACACAACATCTTTTGCCATTGCGATGAACAAAGATACCTATGATGGTCTATCTGCATCTCACCGAAAATGTATTGATGACATGCGTGGTGTGAAAATGGCCGCAAAAGTAGGCTCATATTGGGATGCGGCAGATGATTTGGGAATGGCTGAAGGTTTGAAAGTGGGATTATCTGTTACAGATGCAAGTGATTCTGATAAAGCCTATTTCAAAGAGCTAACTGCGGGCATAGAGGCCAAAGTTCTGGCTGCGATTGATGGTCGTGGCGTGGATGGCAAGGCAGCTCTTGCCTTTTTCAAGTCACAGCTCTAGACCAGAGACATCTCTTTTTTGTCTGGGTTGATAAAATCAGCGGAACGGGTGGCCGAAAATGCCAGCCGTTTCGTGTCTAATTTAGCAGCAATTATTCTGTTTTTGCTTGTTGTTCTGACCTGCGTAGATGTGATTGGCCGCTACTTTCTATCGATGCCTGTTGTTGGCGCGGTCGAACTTGTGCGCATATGTATGGCAGGCATTATCTTCTTTTCTCTTCCGGCGATGTTTTACCGAAATGATCATGTGACAGTTGATTTAATCGGCTTTTTTGCTAAAGGCCGAATTGGCTGGATGATCAGTATTGTGATGCTGGTTATTTCGATTTATGTGGCCTACCGCATAGGTGGTCGTGTGTTTGATTATGCTGTGCGCGCATTGGAGGATGGTGACAAGACTGAATATCTGGGCATTCCCCGGGTGATTACCGTGACCTTTATTACGCTATCTATTTATACGGCGGCGGTGCTGGCCTTTATCCGTTTGCTGGTTGTGTTTTCAAATCCCAGCAAAGATTTTTCTGCTGATGATGAGGATGTCAAATGATCGTAGCGTTGATTGGTTTTGCCGCTGTCCTTGTGCTGGCGTTTATGCGGATGCCGCTGGGTATTGCGCTAGGTCTTGTCGGCGTGATTGGTTTTGGCGAGCTGTCCAGCTATCGCGCGGCGGTCTCAAGTGCCAGCCGACTGGTGATTGATTCAGGTCAGTCCTATGGCTTGTCGGTTATTCCTTTGTTTATTCTGATGGGGCTGATGGTTGAACGTGGCGGCATGGCGCGTGAATTATACCGTGCAGCTTATGTGTTTCTGGGGCATCGCAAAGGTGGGTTGGCGATGTCAACAATTTGCGCCTGCGGCATGTTTTCAGCGATTTGTGGATCGTCTTTGGCGACAGCCGCCACCATGTCCAAAGTGTCTATGCCTGAAATGCGGCGTTACAAATATGACGATTCATTGGCCACCGCGTCGATTGCGGCTGGCGGTACGCTGGGCATTTTGATTCCACCAAGTGTTATTCTGGTGATTTATGGATTGATGACCGAAACCTCGGTTGGAAAATTATTTATTGCTGGAGTTTTGCCAGGTCTTATCGGTGTTCTGTTCTATCTGCTTGCCGTCATGGTTGTGGTTTCGCGTAATCCTGTAGCTGGCCCGGCAGGTGAAAAAAGCAGCTGGGCAGACCGGCTGATTGCGCTTCGTGATGTATGGACTACGCTCGGTTTATTCATTTTTGTAATTGGGGGCATCTATGTGGGTGCCTTTACGCCTACGGAAGCGGCCGGTATGGGTGCGGCTGGCGCGATGCTGATCGCATGGCGGCGGGGGGCGTTGAACATATCCTCGGCGATGGCAGTGTTACGCGAGACAGCTTTGACGTCGGCTAAGTTGTTTTTGCTGTTATTCGGTGCTCTGATCTTTTCAAACTTCGTCAATCGAGCGGGGTTGCCTTCAGCGCTTATCGATATTGTCACAAATTTTGATGTTTCGCCATTGGGCGTAATTTTTATTATCCTGCTGATTTATGTTTTGCTGGGATGTGTGTTTGAATCGATGTCGATGATCCTGTTGACAGTTCCTATCTTTGCACCGCTAGTTCAAGGATTGGGATTTGATTTGATCTGGTTTGGCATTTTGGTTGTCGTCGTGACAGAAATTAGCCTGATAACGCCGCCGATTGGTTTGAATGTATTTGTGCTCAAAGGGGTGCTGAAAGACGTTTCGGTTAAAACCATTTTCAAAGGTGTCACACCATTCTGGGTCGCCGATATATTACGGCTAATGCTACTGACCTTCGTGCCCGCCATTTCATTATTACTGCCTTCGATGATGTGAGTGGCCATAGCCGACAGGCTTAACCAGCTGTTTGCTTGCGCCAGCGATCATAAAACTGTGATATGGCTAGGCCGGTCAGAATAATAGCCAATGCCGAAATAAAATGCCCAGGCAATGCCTCGGACAGGGCTATGGTTCCGATAAGAACCGCCCAGACAGGCACCTGATAATTCACTAGCGACAAGAAGCTTGGCCCAGCACGATTTATCAGCACGGTCAGTAGTAAAGTTGCCAGCGCGGTTGGAAAAATAGCTAGATAGAGAATTCCTGCTAATGCGCCCGTTTCCGGAATGGCCGGAATGCCCTCAATATAGAATGCAGTTGGCAAAAGCATAATGCTACCTAGCATAAGGCCTGTTGCCGAATATGACAGGGTGCTAATTGGTGGACAAAGGCGTGTGTTGATGGAGCCGATGGCATAACAGCAACTCGCCATCACACAGGCAAATTGTGCCGTCATGATAAGCTTTGACTCGGTTCCCAAAATAGCAAAAGACAGACCAAGCTGGTCACCGCCAACTAGCATGACAACACCGCCAAAACCGAAAAGGAAACCAACGCCCTTGGCCATACTCATGCGCTCACCTGGCACCATGTAATGTGCCAACGGTAACACGAATAACGGCACAACAGCCATGCAGATACCCGCAAAACTGGAGGTGACGATCTGTTGTCCCCATGACAATAAGGTAAAAGGTAGCACGTTGGTAAAAACCCCCATTGCAAAACAATGTAGCCATATGCGCCGGTTGGTTGGGGTGTCAAATTTGGGCAGACCATCCCCAAAAAGCACAGCTATGAATAACAGAATAATAGCTGCAATCGCCACGCGCCCTGCGGCGATACTAATGGGGCCATAGCCGGTAAGTGCCATTTCAACGCCCAGAAAACTGGCGCCCCAGATCAATCCCAAAATAGCAAGGATCATCCAGTCCTGAAAGGTGGGCGATGAAGATATTACTTTGGTTGATGCCATAAGGGGACGCTACCAGAAACAAACGATAAAGACATAATTATATTGCGCCCATGAAAAGACAGCCGCCTCAAAAGGCGGCTGTCAGGGATATTATATTCGGGCTGAATGAACAGCGTTAGGCAACGTTCTGCTGACGCATATCATCTGGATTGATGCCAGCGACTTCAACAGGCTTTTTCATCGCGTCACGACGGAAAGGCTCGCCTAGTTCCTGATTAAGCATGACTTCGATAAATGTTGTCTTGCCATCTTTCATCTGCGCGTCAATCGCTGTGTTCAGTGCATCTGTCAGACCGTCCATGCTGGTCGCAACAATGCCTTCGACGCCACATGCCTTGGCAATGCCAGCATAAGAAACCTGCTGGTCAAGCTCGGTACCGACAAAATTATCTTCAAACCACAAAGTTGTGTTGCGCTTTTCCGCGCCCCACTGATAGTTGCGGAAGATCACCATTGTGATGGCAGGCCATTCTTCACGGCCAATCGCAGACATTTCATTCATTGAAATACCAAAGGCACCGTCACCAGCAAAACCGACAACTGGTACATCGCGCTTGCCAATCTTGGCACCCATGATTGCTGGAAGACCATAACCGCAAGGACCAAACAGGCCTGGTGCCAGATATTTACGGCCTTCTTCAAAGGCTGGATAAGCATTGCCGATGGCACAGTTATTTCCGATGTCTGATGAGATGATCGCATCTTTTGGCAAGGCTGACTGAATTGCACGCCATGCCATACGCGGTGACATTTTTTCTGGCTCGCGTCCGCGTGCACGCTCGTTCCATGTTGTGCCCGGATCATCATCCTCATGGTCAAGCGAGGTCAGTTCCTGTGCCCAAGATGATTTTGTATTGGCGATTAATGCGACACGTTCTGCACGTCCAGCATTACCAGCGTCATCGCTAACCTTAGCAAGCAAGCTGGTTGCGACTTTCTTGGCGTCACCAACAATGCCGACAGATACCTTTTTGGTCAGGCCAATACGATCAGGGTTGATATCAACCTGAATGATTTTGGCGTCTTTTGGCCAGTAATCGATGCCGTATCCAGGTAAAGTCGAAAACGGATTTAGGCGTGTGCCTAGTGCCAGCACAACATCGGCTTTGGCAATCAGTTCCATACCTGCTTTTGAACCGTTATAACCCAGTGGGCCGGCAAAAAGCGGATGTGATCCCGGGAATGCGTCATTATGCTGATACCCACAACAAACAGGGGCATCAAGCTTTTCCGCAAGTTTAATCGATGCTTCAATTGCATCGCCAATGACCACGCCAGCACCGTTTAAGATGACGGGAAACTTGGCGGTTGAAAGCAATTTGGCGGCTTCATCAAGGGCTTGTTCACCACCGCTTGGGCGCTCAAACTCGACAATAGCAGGCAACTCGATATCGATGACCTGTGTCCAGAAATCGCGAGGAATGTTGATCTGTGCTGGTGCAGAGCAACGCTTGGCTTGCAAGATAACACGGTTCAACGTCTCGGCAATACGGGTTGGGTCGCGGACCTCTTCCTGATAGGCAACCATATCCTTGAACAAAGCCATCTGTTCGACTTCCTGGAAGCCGCCCTGACCCAAGGTCTTGTTAGCAGCTTGCGGCGTTACCAGAAGCAAAGGTGTGTGGTTCCAATAGGCTGTTTTAACAGGTGTTACAAAATTTGTAATACCAGGGCCATTTTGTGCGACCATCATTGACATCTCGCCGGTTGAGCGTGTGTAACCATCGGCCATCATACCTGCGTTGCATTCATGTGCAGCGTCCCAGAATGTGATGCCAGCCTTTGGGAACAAATCTGAAATAGGCATCATGGCTGAGCCAATGATACCAAAAGCATGCTCAATGCCATGCATTTGTAAGACTTTTACGAAAGCCTCTTCGGTTGTCATTTTCATTTACTTAACCCTCTTTGAATACGTTGATCAGGCGGCCCAAAATACGTGTTGACTAAATGCGTCTCCTGAAAGGTAATGCGGTTAGCCAAATATGTTGTAAAGGCTTTGTTTAGCCAATTATGCTTTTTATCTACTATGAATCTTGAGCCAAGCCAAGCCGACTTTGGCGCCAGATCAATGTAAAAATAGATCCAGATGGGAAACATTACAGTTACCGTTGCCATAATGGCCATATTAAAAACTGATATTATTAACTTTAGGGTAGTTTGTCATCAATATCTGTCAGTAATTCAGCCGTGATTTCGGCGCTATGTTCGCCGCATGTTGGCGGTGAATATCGATAGGATACAGGGGTTTTGCTGAATTTGACAGGGTTGCCGATCAGGTCTATTTTTCCGCTTTTGGCGGTTGCATGTGGCAAAGAAATTTTCATGTCACGCGCGGTTACCTGCTCTGACTCAAACACCTCAGGCAACGTGTTGATTGGGCCTCCGGGGACGCCATATTGCTCCATTTTGGCAACCAGTTCAGCTTTGGTTAGTTTGGCGATTTCGGCAGTAAGAATAGGTATCAGGCTATTGCGGTTTTTGACCCGATTCATATTGGTCAGATAGTCGATATGGGTAGCCAGATCAGCGCGCCCAATTACCTCGCAGAAGCGAGCATATTGTGTATCATTGCCAGCAGCCACAACGATATGTCCGTCAATGGTGGCAAACACTTGATAGGGCACAATATTGGGATGAGCGTTGCCAAGCCGCTGTGGGGGCTGCCCTGAGGTCAGGTAATTGGTGCCATTATTGATGAGCCATGCCACCTGGGTATCGGCAAGGCCGATATCTATATATTGGCCGTCTCCAGTTCTATTGCGATGTTGCAAGGCCGCAAGCACCGCGGTGCAGGCATAAAGGCCGCATACAACATCAGCAACAGCCACGCCAACTTTCATTGGCTCGCCATCGGGGGCACCAGTCAGGCTCATGATTCCACCAAAGGCCTGTGCCAGTAAATCATAACCTAGCAAATGTGCATTGGGGCCGGTCTGGCCAAAGCCGCTAATGGCGCAATAGATGATGGCAGGATTAACGGCGGCGATGGAATCATAATCAAGACCATATTTAGCTAGTCCGCCAACTTTGAAATTTTCGACCATTATATCGCACTGTGCTGCCAATTTGCGCACAGTTTCAGCCCCTTCGGGCGTGGTGATATCAATGGCAAATGACCGTTTATTTCGGTTTGATGACAGGTAATAAGCGCTTTCGGCGGTTGGCATGCCGTCTGATCCGGTTACATAGGGCGGTCCCCAAGCACGCGTATCATCCCCAAGCCCAGGTTTTTCCACTTTGATAATATCGGCGCCATAATCACCCATTAGCTGTGTACAGGTTGGCCCCGCAAGGATGCGTGACAGGTCAAGAACCCTAATACCTGATAAAGGGCCGTTGTTTTTAGGGAATTGTGTGTCTTTTTCAATCATGTTTTACCGTATGGCTAAATATATAAATATAACAATGTACTTTAAGAGCGGATGCTTGACAGGTACATTCCTGTCGGCATCATGTTAGCCTTGATCTGGCGAGACTCAACAGAATAACCAAAAATACGCAATTTTAAGATGGGGTAGGTATCATGCATCAGCATTATCAGGCACTGGGGAAAAACAAGGCTAACTATGTGCCGCTTTCGCCATTAAGTTTTATTCAACGGACAACGGATATATTTGGTGATCGTACAGCACTTATTTATGGCGACCGCCGCTATAGCTGGTCAGAGACCTATGATCGTTGTCGTGCATTGGCGTCTGCGCTGGTTAAAATGGGGCTTGGCCTTGGTGATACGGTATCGGTGATTGCGGCGAATACCCCTGAAATGTTTGAAGCACATTATGGCATTCCGATGGCAGGATGTGTTCTGAATACTCTGAATACAAGAATCGAAGCCGAAACAATCGCCTATATTCTGGATAATAGTGATAGTCGTTTATTGATTGTTGATACAGCATTCCATGAAACGGTGGTTGCTGCCTTGAAACTTCTGGGTCGTGACATTCCGGTTATAGATATTCGTGATCCGGCGCTTGGTGATTTGCCGCATATTGGTGATCGTGATTATGAAGCGTTTATTGCAACAGGTGATAAAGATTATGACTGGGAACTGCCCGAAGACGAATGGCAGGCGATTGCATTAAGCTATACATCAGGTACATCTGGCCGTCCAAAAGGCGTGGTCTATCATCATCGAGGATCATATTTGATGAGTGTTGGTACCGTCACCGCATGGGAATTGCCTCGCCATCCGACCTATCTTTATGTAGTGCCGATGTTTCATTGCAATGGCTGGGGTCACGCCTGGACGATGGCTTTAATGGCGGCAACGATTGTGCTGACCAGAACGATCACGGCCGCATCAATTTTTGATAATATTGAAAAGCATCAGGTTACACATTTTGGCGGCGCGCCAATTGTTCTGTCATTACTGGTCAATGCCCCAGAAGATACACGGCCAAAGCTGGACTATAAGATCAAGGTGCTGACTGCGGGCGCACCCCCGCCAGCCGCAATGTTGGAAAAAACAGCAGCAATGGGGCTAGAGGTCATGCAGGTCTATGGTCTGACTGAAACCTATGGCCATGTTACACAATGCCTATGGCGCGCAGAATGGGACGCATTGACATTCGCGGAACAGGCCGACATTCAAAGTTGGCAGGGGATTGCCTTTCCTGTCGTTGAAAGTAGTGCTGTTGTTGAAAGCGCAACAGGCAAGGAAGTGCCCCGTGATGGCGAAACCCAAGGAGAAATTGTGGTACGCGGCAATGTGGTAATGAAGGGCTATTATAAGGATGCCGAGGCGACTTCAGCAGCGATGCGTGATGGCTGGTTCTATTCAGGTGATGCGGCGGTATGGCACAAAAATGGTTATGTGCAGATCAAGGATCGCTTGAAAGATGTGATTATTTCGGGTGGCGAGAATATCTCATCAGTTGAAGTTGAGGGATATCTATACCGTCATCCAGATGTGATTGCAGCGGCGGTGGTAGCCAAGCCTGATGATAAATGGGGTGAAGTGCCATGCGCCTTTGTTGAGCTTAGAGACGGGGCAACCATCACCGAAGCAGAGTTGCTGGAATGGTGCCGTGGGCAAATGGCAGGCTTTAAACGGCCAAAAGCCATTACATTCGGTGAATTGCCCAAAACATCGACAGGCAAAATCCAGAAGTTTGTTTTACGCCAATCCATTCAGGATTAGCGCTTCGATTGGCTGTTATTTTTTCTTGATGTTATTTCTTCCGGCGCAGAAGCTTTTCGCCACCAGCTGACCGCGTGTTTGGCTTGCTACCTGCGCGGCTATTTGGCTTTGATTTTGGCTTGCCAGCTCTAGCAAAGGCTGGTTTGCCGCCACGGTCATCGGGTTTTCTGTCGCCCCGATTATGGCTCCGGCTTTCGTCACGGCTTTCATTACGGCCACTATGTCGTTTATCGCCAGAATCTGTACGCGCGCCAAATGGTGGCTTTTTCCCGAATGATGGCTTTTTACCGAATGACGGTTTACCGTCCTTGCCACTTGCTTCGTCTCGGTTTCTATCTTTTTGTGGCCGGTCACTACGTTGTGGGCGGTCATCATGTGAACGCGCGGGGCGATCGTCAGCCTTGTCCCATGATTTTTTCGCAAATGGTTTCTTGCCAAAGCTAGGCTTGCCACCCGGTTTTCCGGTTCGCGCCGGTTTGCTGTTGGATGATGGTTTTGACGCGCCACGTGTCGAGCGGTTTTCATCATTGGCACTATCGTCATGCGATGACCATTTGTTATTTGCCCGTGGGTTACTATCACCAGGTTTTTTGTTCCATTTTCTGGTGCTGGCGTCCCCTTCACCTTGGCGCGCTGGTTTGCGGCCACTATCAGAAGAGCGGTTATTGCCACGTCCGCTGTCTGCGCGGCGACTGTCCGAACGACCACCTTCTGATCGTTCACCTCTAGACCGATCAGATCCGCCGCGGTTGCCCGGACGTTGGTTGCTCGGACGTTGGCGGCTACGACCTTTGGCTTTGGCAGGCTTGGCCTTAAAATCAGTGACTGGTTCGCCATCCATGTCGAAAAGCTCCACACGGGCGCCAACAACCGCTATGATAGCCGCAAGGCGCGGCTCTTCAGGCGGAGAACAGAAAGATAAAGCTAGGCCACCAAGCCCCGCACGACCTGTTCGGCCAATCCGGTGAACATAGGCCTCGGGTGTGTCAGTCAGGTCAAAATTGACCACATGCGACAAGCCAGCAATATCAATACCGCGCGCAGCCACATCGGTTGCGATCAGGCCCTGTAATCGTCCATCACGGAAATTACGTAGCACTTTTTGACGCAGACCCTGGCGCATATCGCCATGCAATGTATCAACAGCAAAGCCCCGATCTTCCATGAATTTGGAAAGTGCATCGGCGCGTCGTTTGGTACGCACAAATATCAAGCATTGACCAGTGTCTTCATGATTAAGCACATCGCACAGCCGGTCACGCTTGTCAGCTTCGGCCATCAGGGTCACATGTTGGGTGATTTTGTCGGCAGTGATGCCCGATTGTGGCGCTTTAACCCGCTCAGGATCTGTCAGAAATTCATTGCCAAGCTTTTCAATTTCGGGGGGCATTGTGGCCGAAAACAGCATAGTCTGGCGGTCAGCTGGCAAGGAAGCAGAAATATGCTTCATTGCCGGATAAAAACCAAGATCAAGCATATGATCGGCTTCGTCCAAAACCCAATGAGTAATGCCGGACGGGTCGAATGAACCGCGCTCCATAAGATCCATGAGCCGGCCAGGTGTGGCCACAACAATATCAACACCACGTTTTAGCCCACGAATCTGACCTTCATAACGCGCACCACCAAATACGCAGATATGACGTATATTCATATCAGCAGACAGGCGCGAGAGATTTGCTGAAATCTGATTCGCCAATTCACGCGTTGGCGCTAATATCAGCGCCTTTGGAGGCTGGCCTGAACGCACGCTTGGCGAATAACTCAGCTGGGTCATGAGTGGCAGGAGAAAGGCCGCCGTTTTGCCAGTGCCAGTTTGAGCCAGACCAATTAGATCATGTCCTAACAGTAACAGTGGTATCGACATTTGCTGGATTGGTGTTGGAACAACCAACCCCTCGCGCGCAAGAGTACCAAGCATATTTTCGGGTAAGTCAAAATCGGCAAATTTACCGTTCGCAGAAGGTTGATCTGCGGAATCAGCATCATTAAGGCTTGTCATAAGTAAAGTTTCCAGCAACAGCTTTTGGAGGGCGCTTTACACAAACCGCGCCTATTTGTTAGGCGGTTTATGCGCCCTAGTGGTGTTTTTGTCAATGCAGGGGCGGATCGGGACAATTCGCGGGCAAAATTGATGCAACACATACAAGGCAAAGATGGCATTTCTTGATGAAATGCGGCATATAAATAATGTGGTCCCGTAGCTCATCAGGATAGAGCGACAGATTCCTAATCTGTAGGTAGGGGGTTCGAGTCCCTCCGGGATCACCAGCAGCCGGCCAGATAACGCGCTAAATGCCCGTAACGATCGCCAGAGACGCGGTTGATGCGTTTGGTTATCATTATGTGAGTGGCCTACATGCCGAGACCAGCCCTATGGACTTTGTCAGGCGGTTGTGGGGTGATGCCAAGGGCGATTTGTTGCAATCCGATATATTGTTTTTCAGCCGTGCGTATATTGGCACGGCGCGCGTCGATGATTTGCTTGTCGATCACATCAAGCCGTGCTTTGTCTTGATTTAACAGGCGCGTCCAATGCGATTTGAAGAATTGTCGGGCTTCATCGCGGGGAAGGCCACCAATGCGGTTTCTGGGGCGGGCATGGCTTTCATCGACAGCTTTATAGCTTGCCGGATTCTGAATTATTTGAACCAGCTTCTCGGTAATGGCTAGATCAAATAGTGCATCTTCAAGACTGCCTTTCATCGCTTTGCTATTGGCGTAATAGGCAAGTTCAAACGCAAGCAGGCTTTTTTCGCCGGAAAGAATGTCACTAATAGTCCCATTCTTGCCAAGATCGCGAAACAAGTCACATTGGCGCGCACGAACGTCTTTATGCCTTTGTACAGCTCCCGGCGCACCCAGATCGCGCACATATTCAAATTCACTTGCAAGAGCGAATTCGAGTTTATCGATCCAACCAGCCATGGCCATATTTTCTATCTGCTAGATCAGTACGAAAACCACGCTCACGAATATGCGCGGCTCCACGGGCGATCTTGATTGCCATCAGGCTTTCTGGCTGAAACAGAATTAGTTTTGCAAGGCGCGTTGCTTGCTCGTCATCATCAGCAATCACCGCATCGGCAAACGCGTTGATCAATTTTGTGTTTTCCGGCCCCACATCAGCTGGTGCCGTCTGGATTGTGTGTTCGTCCATTTATCCCTCCGTTTTCTGAAGCCAAATGGATAATATCGGCTTTTTCTACACCTGACAAATTAGCGAAGTGGCATATTTGGTAGAAGTTTATCAAAATATTAAGAGTCACAATGTGAAACCTCGATAACTGATATGAGTAGGAAAATGTATATTATTACCTCTGCTGTTACATTCCATGTCATTAAGTTCTACCTTAATTTTCCTATGCAGCATTTTGATCTTGGTGAGTAGAACCATCGCAGCCTGACCATGATTTGGTCTTGTATCTTTTAAAGGTTAACAAAACACCAGTAAAAATCTACGATTCGCAATGCATTATTATCGCAATAGTTGTATTTTAATATTGTATATATTTCTCATGCTCAAAATACGAACTTTAAGCACATGAAAAAGGGGTTTGTTTTAAGTGTTAATAAACAGTATTTTAATAAGTATTAAATTAAGGTTAATAAACTAAAAATATCATGAATGTTTATCTATAAGGTTTACATTCTTTAAGTTGTATAAAAATTAGCAATTAACCGAAATTTTACTTTATCTACCTATGATATTACGACTGTTCCAGTCCTTACCCCCAGACTGGAGACGTCGCACTTATGTATGCGTATTTAACGTGCCTAACAAATCATGTCTTTCTGACGTGCCGCCTAATCGGTTTCATAAAATTACCAACCACAAAACTACTGATATTGCTGCGCAAAATGTCAGCCCACAGTGGGCCTTTTGTAGCGGTATGCATGCTTTGCGTTCTTTCTGGATGTGGCGGCGGTGGTGGAGCTGGATTGTCGGTAAGTGAAGTGCCGCCAGTTGAGGATACACGCTTTGATGTTAATGATATTGGTGTGCGCACAGATAATCTGAATGAAGGTGCTTTAGATGATGCTGACACGCTTGCGCCATCCTATTTTGAAACGGCGGAATATTGGGGCAATGCCTATGGCGCCTCACCTTTAGCTGTTACAAATTTCAGCGATGCTTACGCGCGCGGCTGGACGGGTAAAGGAAGCCTAATTGTTATTGCCGATACAGGCATTGATGCAAGTCATGTGGATCTTGCGTCCAAAATCAAATATGGCATTGATTTTTCAGGCACTGGGCTAACTGACACAAATGGACATGGCACACATGTGGCTGGAATTGTGGCGGCAGCCAAGAATGATAGTGGAATGCATGGCGCTGCGTTTGATGCGGATCTGGCGATTGCCAAGGTCACAAGCGGCTGGAGTTACAGTTTCCAGATTGCGCGCCAAGCTGCCGCTTGGGGTCGTGATTTGGGTGCTGTCGCAATCAATATGAGCGCGGCTTATCTACGGGATGCAAGTTTTGAAAATACCCTCGTGAAGCTGGACGACGGTTCTTATTACAGCACACATGCTTACCATGGTGTTAATGGCTACTATAACAGCTTAGGCGATGCTTATGCGTGGAAAACAGCTTTGGGATCAGATCAGGTGCTGGTCAAGGCGGCTGGCAATGATGGCACCATTTATAGTGCTGGTTATAACCAACTGGCCACCGCCACGGACGATAATGGTGCGCTGATTCTAGACGGACAGATGCTGATCGTCGGTAATTGGGATATGGATGGCGAGTTCCTGCGTGGTAATGCGGCCGGCAATGTGTGCGTGACCTGGGTTGACGATCATTGCCATGATGCTGCAAAAATACAGGATAGCTTCATAATGGCGCCTGGCACCTATATCTATAGCACCTATCACAATGGTGATTACGCTTATCTGACAGGTACCAGCATGGCTGCACCGATGGTCGCTGGTGCGCTGGCAGTGGTGCATCAGATGTGGCCGCATATGTCAGGTAAAAATCTGGCAAAGCTGTTATTGGTGACGGCGGATAAGACCGTCGCGGGCTATGATGTCAATCTACATGGTCAAGGCCTTCTCGATATGGAAAAGGCTACCAGTCCTTATGGCGCTGTGGGGATCCCTACAACAGGACGGGCGGCGGGATCGGTGGCGGCGGTGTCCGGTGGTGCGATAATTGCGGGCGGAACGCCTGCACAATTTGCCGCATTTGGCGAGGTTATGGTGCTGGATTCATTTGAGCGGGATTTCTATGTCAATCTGACAACGCGTATATTGCCAGCAGATGTGCCTCGTACTAGCGTCGCGCGTGCTGGCGGCATCGCGGATCATTACGCAGCCTATTTTAAATCTGACCAGCATGTTGCGCTGCCCATTCTCCTTGGCGATTGGACGCGGATGACATTAGGAGCAGGCATGGCAGAAAATGAGTTTCTAGGCAATCGGCTTAGCGGCAGTTTTGGGCAGGTTAAATCAAGCAATACCGCCTATATCAATATTGACTATAAACGCGATCTATTGGGGCTGAATGGCTTTGCCCAGTTGGCAGGCGGCATGACACATTCCCAAGTTGAAACAAAGGGCAGTTTGCTGACAGGTGTCAGCACCATCTTATCATCAAGCTGGACGGTGGGAGCTGAAATACCAATGCGTCAAACGGACGTTAGCGCGCCATCAAAAATAGGGTTTGCTCTAAGCCAGCCCGTCACAATTGAACAAGGACAGCTAGATTACCGCATTCCTGTTGCACGAACTAAGGCTGGTTCTGTACTCTATAAACATCATGCGGTTGATCTGAAACCAGCCACGCGTGCGCTTAATATGGCTAGCTATTATGGCCAGCCATTATTTGATGGCAGGGG
>NZ_CBFHNB010000001.1:0-19076 GCF_965657105.1 Puniceispirillum sp. (SeqCode) | reverse complement strand
TTTTCGCCGAAGCTCAACATAATCTTGCAAGTCGTAAAAGTCAGCGTGAGTCGCGCATAGGCTTAGAGTTTTTGATGGCACTATAATGGGGTAGCGCTGTCTTATCCCAAGCGACCGAAAAAAGTCATGCGCGCGGTTAGCATATCGTCATCAAGTTTGGCTTTGACGACTTTTAAATTCAATTCGCCTTTATACGCATCGCGAATATCGCGCAATATTAAGTGGGCAGGCCTCAAGATTGATAATATCTGCAAGTTTCATCATACATGACTTCCAAGTGCTATATTGTCAATCAGCCGCGTCTCGCCAAGCAAAGCGGCGATAAGCAGGCGGTTTTCCGGTTCATAAGTCTGAACTGGTGCCAAACTGTTCCCATCGCGCAGTTCAAAATAATCAATTTTATCGAACCCCGCATCAAGCAGTCTGTTTATGGCGGTGTCGATAAGTGCTAAGGGATCATTGCCTTCAAGAATATTGCCAGCAACATCGCATAAAGTGGCATAAAGCTGAGGTGCCAGCTTACGCTGATCTGGTGAAAGATAGCTGTTACGCGATGACAATGCCAGACCGTCATATTCACGTATGGTCGGGTGGCTGATAATATCGACAGGCACATCCAGATCACGCACCATTTGCCGTATTACTGCCAGTTGCTGGTAATCTTTTTCACCAAAAAGGGCAATGTCGGTTGGCACCTGCATAAATAGTTTCATGACGATGGTTGCAACACCCATAAAGAAATGTGGGCGATATTTGGTTTCAAGATCCAATGCTACGCCGCCCGCTATAATATTTGTGGCATGATCGGGCGCATACATGCTTTGCGGGGCAAAAACTACGTCGGCACCGCCAGCTTCACGGATGGCCGCCATATCTGCATCAAGCGTGCGCGGATACAGATCAAAATCCTCATCCGCGGCAAATTGTGTGGGATTAACAAAAATTGTGACAATGACGTGATCTGCCAAGCTGTTGGCGGTTTGTATAAGAGCAAGATGCCCGGCATGAATAGACCCCATCGTTGGCACTAAGGCGCTTGATTCACCTTGCTGACGCCACTGCATAAGCAGACTGGCAAGGTTTGATTTATCAGTGATCAGCTGGGTCATGATCCGTTATCTGCTTTGGGTTATTTTTCAGGTTTAGGCCAGAACAAATGTTCATTGCCCGGAAAACTACCATCAATGACGGCGGTGCGATATGCACTTACGGATTCGGTGATGGCGGGGTTAAGCTGACCAAACTGACGCACAAATGTTGGCACAAATTTATCAAATAGGCCGACCATATCATCGGTTACCAGAATTTGCCCATCACAGGCCGTCGAGGCGCCAATACCAATGGTTGGCACAGAACAAGCCATGGCAATGTTTTTGGCGACAGGCTCGATAATGCCTTCCATAACGATGCCAAACACGCCTGCATCGACCAGCGCGATCATATCGGCATGTAACAAGGCCGCTTCATCGGCTGTTTTTCCAGTTATCCGGTACATGCTGGCCGACGATGCTTTTTGCGGTAACAAACCGATATGTCCCATCACCGGAATGCCGTTTTCGACCAGCAACTTTATATGTGGTTTGAGACTGGCGCCACCTTCAAGTTTGATAGCGTCGGCACCGCTTTCCTGCATGATTTGGGTGGCTGTTTTCAATGCCTGATCGGGGCTGGTTTCGTAACTTCCCGCCGGCAGGTCAACAACGACCAGTGCCTGTTTAGTGCCCCGCATGACTGCCTGGGCATGACGGATCATCATGGAGATATCGGCACCTTGCGTGCTGTCCATGCCATAAAGAACCATTGCCACCGAGTCGCCGACAAGCAACAAGTCGCACTGCGAATCAAGGATTGATGCCATAGGCGTTGAATAGGCTGTCAGGCAGACAATTTTGCGTTCAGACTTGAGCGCGGTGAATGTATCAACAGTCATCTTTGTTGGCATAGGGTTACCTATAAAGTGTTGAAATGCACGTCATGTGCATTTGTCACTATCTACGTCTCTTTCGCTGTTACTATCACAATAGGCTAAGGCGGCCTATGAATTTCTATGTGATTTCTGTCGGTTGCTCCGGCATATCAGTCGGCATCATAGATCAGTAACCAATGGCACAGCCGTCTTTTCGGGGGTCTGATCCCCCATGTAGCATATCTTCTTCCCAATCGATCCAGATAGCCTGTGACCCCCCAATCGGGGTTGTGGCTTCCACAATATTATGCCCCATCTTAGTCAGCGCCTCTCGGGTTTTGGACGAAATGGTGTTTTCGACCTCGACAAATGCGCCATACGGGTCAGCAAAGAAGCGGGGCGTGTCCTGAGCTTGCTGCACATCCATGCCATAGTCCAATAGGCGGGTCAGAAACTGCATATGGCCAAAGGCCTGATAATCGCCCCCCATGACGCCAAACGGCATCACGGCTTTGCCGTTGCGCGTTAGCATCCCGGGGATGATTGTATGAAGTGGGCGTTTGCCTGGTGCAATGCAATTTGGATGTGCTGGATCAAGCACAAACCCCATTCCGCGGTTTTGTAATAGAACACCTGACGCGGGTGCCAGAATACCCGATCCAAACCCATGAAATACGGTATTGATTAAGCTACATACATTGCGGTCTTTATCGACAACGCTGATATATACCGTGCTTTTATGGCGTGGTAACGACAGATCAGGTAAAGGTGATGTGGCAAGGTCTGGGTCAATCGCCGCCCGCAAGCTGTCGGCATATTCGGCGCTTAGCAATTCATCAACCGGAATAGTGCTGAAGTTTGGGTCACCAAGATAAAGTGATCGATCACGATAGACCAGCCGCCCCGCCTCAATTTCGTGATGAATGCGCTGGGGCGAAAGCGGGTCATCGCCAAAAGTTGAAACCCCCCCCATGATATTCATAAGCAATAAGGCAAAAACCCCCTGACCGTTTGGTGGGCATTCCCAGATATCATGGTCACGATATCGGGTTTTGATTGGCGTTACGTAATCACCAATGGCCATGTCAAAATCACCCTGCGTATGAAGCCCGCCAAGGCTGTTTAATTTCGCCAGAATATCATCTGCCACAGCACCTTTGTAAAAGCCGTCTCGCCCATGTTTGGCAATGGTTTCCAAGGTCTTTGCTAAGGCAGGTTGCTGGTGGCGTTGCCCCATCTGATAGGGCTCTCCGTCATTCAGAAACAGGGCGGCGGTATCCGGATCACTTTTTATCACCTCATTTGCGGCGGCAAAATCAAAGGCGATACGCTGGCCAATTGGATAGCCATCACGCGCATACGCAATGGCTGGTTGTAAAATATCGGCAAGCGGCTTTTGCCCATGATCACGCGTGAGCTGGCACCACGCGTCAACCGCACCCGGAATGGTCACGGCATGCGGCATGGTCTGGGTGATGTGGGTGATGCCTTGTTTCTGAAACCAGCTGACATCAGCCGCCAGCGGTGCACGTCCTGACCCATTAAAAGCGACGATGGCTTCACTGCCAGCTGGGGCATAAAGGCAGAAACAATCTCCACCTATACCCGTTGAACCTGGCTCGACAACAGCTTGAACAGCACAAGCGGTCAGCGCCGCATCCATGGCATTGCCACCGTTCTTGAGCATGGCAATGGCGGCCTCGCTAGCCAGTGAATGTGATGTGCTGGCCATACCGTGCGGGGCAATAACAGGTGAACGACCTGGGGCTTGAAGATTACGCATATAACTCTCTCAACATTCTGGTCTGGCGGGTGTTTTATGTATCCGGATTTTAACACCAGTGGTTAGACACCAGTGCTTTGACTCCATCATGCTAGCATTTTGTCGATGGTAATCCTATCATCCTGTGCAAACCAGTATTGGATAGAAAGATTTGTCATGACACAGCCTACAATCATCATGGCGGCGCCAAATGGCGCCCGAAAGCAAAAGTCGGATCACCCAGCATTGCCCATAACCGTTGCCGAAACAGTGGCCGCGGCTAAGGCCTGTTGTGATGCGGGTGCCAGCATTCTGCATGCGCATGTTCGCGATGAAGATGGCGCGCATGTGCTTGATGCTGAACGTTATATATCCCTGCTAGATGCGATGCGTAATGCGGTGCCCGAGATGCTAGTACAGATCACCACCGAAGCGGTTGGGCGTTATACCCCTCAAGAACAATCCAAGACCGTTTTTGCCGTGAAACCGGATTTTGTGTCGGTGGGATTTAACGAGATGATTGGTGATGCCAGTGCGGACGCCGTGGCGCATGCGTGTGATTTCTATCATCAGGCACATGCAGAGAATATTCATGTCCAGCATATTCTATATTCACCTGAAAACCTGACCTCATTTAAGAATGCGATAGCTGACGGCATAGTGCCGTCTGCGTCGGCTGGTGGGCATCATGTGCTTCTGGTGTTGGGGCGCTATACGGCCGATTTTCAATCGGATCCAGACGATCTACGAGCTTTCATCAAGGCGGATATGTCGGGCTTTGCCAGTTGGTCGGTGTGTGCTTTTGGCTATCGCGAGTTTGATGCGATGCAGGCGGCCATTGCGGCTGGTGGTCATTGTCGGGTTGGGTTTGAAAACAACCTACATCTCAAAGATGGTACTTTGGCACCGGATAATGCCGCGCTTGTGCGCCAGCTAGCACAAAGCTGTATCCCCGCCACCCGCGCCCAAACATTGGCTTTGTTGGGGGGGGCAAAGTAAAAAGCCGTGGCATTTACCACGGCTTTTGATTTTGACCTATATAGGTGCCTATTCGGCTGCCTGATCCCATTCATCAGGTGACGGGCATGAACAGATCAGATTGCGATCACCAAAGGCATTATCAACGCGTCCAACTGGCGGCCAATATTTATTCTCTTGATGGTTACCAACTGGGTTACCAGCCTGACGACGGCTATAGGGATGCGTCCATTCATCTGCCAGCATATCATCACCTGTATGCGGGGCATTGACCAACGGGTTGTTGTCGGCTGGCCATGCACCCGAGGCAACCATGTCGATCTCATCAGCAATCGCCAGCATGGCATCGCAAAAACGATCTATCTCAGTCAGTGATTCAGATTCGGTTGGCTCGATCATCAAGGTGCCAGCGACCGGAAATGACATGGTTGGTGCATGGAAACCAAAATCAATAAGTCGTTTGGCAACATCCTCATTCGAAATGCCGACGCTGTCCTGAAAGCCACGAAGATCGATAATGCACTCATGCGCAACACGTCCTTTAGATCCAGTATAAAGCACTGGAAAGCGTTTGCCCAAGCGGGCGGCGATATAATTGGCAGATAAAATTGCCGTGCTTGTTGCCTTCTTCAATCCATCAGGCCCCATCATCGCAATATAGGCATAGGTGATCGGCAGAATACCAGCTGAGCCAAAGGGGGCCGCGCTGACCGGATTATCGCCACCAAGCGGTGATCCGGGCAAAAAATCTGCCAGATGTGCCGCCACGCCAATCGGGCCAACACCCGGACCGCCGCCACCATGTGGAATACAGAATGTCTTATGCAGATTGAGGTGGCTGACATCAGCACCAAATTGCGGCAGAGAACAATGCCCGACAAGGGCGTTCAGATTGGCACCATCAACATATACCTGACCACCGGCATCATGAACCATGGAACAAATATCGGTGATTGATTCTTCGAATACGCCATGTGTTGACGGATAAGTTACCATAATTGCCGCGATCGCATCACGATGCATTTCGATTTTGGCTTGCAGATCATTGATATCGACATTGCCGTCATCATCACATTTCACCACAGTGACTTTCATGCCAGCCATTGCGGCTGAAGCCGGATTGGTGCCATGCGCCGAAGACGGAATCAAACAGATATTACGATGACCTTCTTGGCGAGATTCATGATAACGTTTGATCGCTAGCAGACCGGCAAATTCGCCTTGTGATCCGGCATTGGGCTGTAGCGAAACAGCCGCATAGCCCGTACATGCAGCCAGCATATCTTCGAGCTCATCAATCATCTGCTTGTATCCAATAGCCTGATCGGCGGGCACATAAGGATGAATTTTGGCAAATTCAGGCCATGTCACAGGCATCATTTCTGCGGTCGCATTCAGCTTCATCGTACATGACCCCAGCGGGATCATACAGCGATCAAGAGCCAGATCACGATCTGCAAGTCGGCGCATATAACGTAGCATTTCGGTTTCGGTGCGATAGGCATGGAATACGGGATGCTGCATAAAGCTGTCGTTACGCCGCAGATTATCGGCAATGTTATTAGCTGTTAGATCGGTGTTACTGCCCACGCCCGCGCCAAACGCACGCAGGATATCCGCCACCGCATTATCAGTGCTGGTTTCGTCAAAGCTAACAGCGATTGCACCATCTAATTTGCGGATATTAAAGCCCGCATCAAGTGCGGCTTTTACCAGCGTGTCAGCGTCATCAGCCGCTTCGATAGTGACAGTATCGAAAAACGCTTGATGCCGGATAACACGTCCTGCCTTTTGCATGGCGCTGGCAAAATGACAGGCAAGTCTATGGGTGTTTTGCGCAATTTTGATCAGCCCTTCAGGCCCATGCCATAGGCCATAAAATCCGGCCATGACAGCCAGCAGAACCTGTGCGGTGCAGATATTGGACGTTGCCTTTTCACGTCTTATATGCTGTTCACGTGTCTGCAAAGCCAATCGATAGGCCTGACGCCCATTGGCATCCTGCGATACGCCCACCAAACGCCCTGGAATTGAGCGTTGTAATTTTTCCGTTACGGCAAAAAAGGCAGCATGTGGTCCGCCATAGCCAAATGGCACACCAAAACGCTGGGCACTGCCAGCAACAATATCGGCACCCATCTTGCCAGGTGTTTTGAGTATGGTTAGTGCCAGCAAGTCGGTCGCCACAACAGCCAATGCACCCGCTGCGTGAAGCGTTGCAATTGATGATGTCAGATCGGCAATTTTACCTGTGCTTGATGGATAGCTAAACAAGGCACCAAAACAATCTTCTGGCACATCAAACCCTTGTTCAATAGTGGCAAGGTCGAATGTCTCAAGCGTGATACCAATTGGTTTGGCTCGGGTTTTCAGAATAGCCAGCGTTTGTGGATGCGTATCTGAATCAACCAGAAATCTGTGTGCTTTGCCGCGATTGGAACGATAAGCAAGTGCCATGCCCTCGGCAATGGCGGTGGCTTCGTCGAGCAAAGAGCCATTCGCAATAGCCATGCCTGTCAACTCGGTAACCATCGTCTGGAAATTCAAAATAGCTTCAAGCCGCCCTTGTGAAATTTCTGGCTGGTAAGGCGTATAGGCTGTGTACCAAGCTGGATTTTCCAGCACATTACGTTGGATAACTGGTGGTGTGTGGCAGTCATAATATCCCATACCAATCAACGAGGTCTTGATTTGGTTCTGTTTGGCCAGCGCATATAATTTATCAAGCGCCTCGGCTTCGGATAGGGCTGGATCTATTTTCATATCATCGTTGCGCAAAAGGCTGGCTGGTATCACCTGATCCAAAAATTCATCAACGCTTGATGTGCCCAATATTTGTAAAATTGTTTTTGTATCAGCATCATTCAGGCCGATATGGCGTGTTGCAAACGCAGCTTGTGGGGTGCCATCTGGTTTGTGGGTGACATTAATGGGGGGCATGTCAGACTCCTCTAGGGTAAAATTATGCAATCATTGCTTTGTAAGCGGCGTCATCCATCATGTCGTCCAGATCGCTGGCATCATTGACTTTGACTTTGAACAGCCAGCAATCCATTGCGGCTTCGGGTGTGATCGCGGTGAGATCGTCAAGTAATTCTGTATTCACCTCAATGATTTCACCTGATGCGGGGCTGTAAATGTCTGAGGCGGCTTTTACCGACTCAAACACCGCCACGGCATCGCCTTTATCAACATTGATGCCAACGTCGGGAAGTTCGACAAACACAATATCACCAAGCTGTTCAATCGCGTGTGGTGAGATGCCGACGGTGCCAGTATCGTCATTTAGGTCAATCCATTCATGGTCTTCGCTATATTTAATCATGGGGGACTCCTTTGTTGGTTATAAATCAGCCACGGTAAAATCGGTGCGGCACAAGTGGCAGATCGGCCACTATAATAGGGGTAGGTTTGCCGCGCGTGTCGGCCATCAGGCGGGTGCCTGATTGTGCATATTCAGCGCTGACAAATCCGATCGCTGCAGGCGCGTCTAGGCTTGGCGCAAAACCGCCAGAAGATACAAATCCAATCTCGGTTTCATCGCCTTCATCATCATGTTTCAAGATAGTGCCATCACGAACGGGGCGTCCGCCTTCGGGTAATAACCCAACCAGCTTGCGTGTTGGGCCATTGTTCAGATCAGCAAGAATATGTGTGGCTCCGGGAAAATCACCAGCGTCACGCCGGCGTTTTGACAAAGCAAACCCAAGCCCTGCTTCGACCGGATTAATGGTTTCGCTGAGTTCGTGTCCCCATAGAGGCAAACCGGCTTCCATGCGCAAAGTATCACGTGCGCCAAGCCCAACCAGATGCACATCATTATGCGCGGCGAGCGCATTTGTGATCTCAACAACCGCCGCGTTTGGAATGGAAATTTCAAACCCATCTTCACCTGTATAGCCCGACCGGGTTAGCGTAACTTTGGTACCCATTAAAGTGGCATGGCGAATATCCATAAAGGCAAAGTCAGCCATATCAACATCAAGTTCGATGCCTAAATCCCCGAGCACTATGGCCGCTTTAGGCCCTTGCAAGGCGATCAGCGACAAATCATCGTGCACTGTCATGCTGACATTATCGCCAAGATGTGCTTTGAGATGAGCGATGTCATGATCCGCACGGCCAGCATTGGCAACAAGTTGCAAACGGCCATCAAGCCGGGCGATCATCAGATCATCTAGCACACCGCCATTGTCATCTAGGAACATCGAATATCGCACACGCCCTTCGCCAATCTGGCCAAGATCAGTCGGTGTTAATTTTGCAAGTAAAGCGTCCGCAGCTGAATCATCGCCAGACGTATCAAAAGAAATCTGCACCATGTGCGAGACGTCAAACAGACCGCATGTTGAGCGCGTCGCCAAATGTTCAGCTTTGATCCCAGCTGGATATTGCACAGGCATATCCCAGCCCGCAAACGGCACCATACGGGCGCCAGCGGCGACATGAAAATCAAATAATGCGGTTTTGCGATTATCCACTTTGGTATTCCCAGTTCCAGCTACACAAGATTCATATATCGATCGCTCGATAATGAACCCCCTCTGTCGCTGTAACCTGAGAGATTAGCCAAGAGACGCATATTGAAACGCGTCTTCGTGGTTGTCCCCGTCGGTGAGCACTGCCGTGCCACTTTCCAGAGTGCTTACATGATAAAGTACTGGTACCTGAGAGTTTAGTGGGGTGTTGCTCCTTCGGTGCCAACTACGACTGCTATGCGGATCTGCCGATTAACAGGCGGTTGGGCTCTCCCCTACCATGTTTTAAGCATTATCAAGCTATCGCAGATATTGTGGTTTGGCAAGCTTTGTTAATCAGGCATATAGTTCTGTCTATAATCAAACACTTAACATTGTGCTGATGATTATGTGAGGCAAAAAATATATCCTGCCAATTATGAACCGCACCTAATATAACCCAAGCTTAATAAATAGCATGTTATGGCTTGTGTTGATGGTGGTTTATGCCCATATCAAAGCTTCAACAAAGACAAATAATGCGGTTCAAAATATAATTTTGCAGTTCTTTGGTGATTAACTTCGAAAGAGATATGTGATGTTAGATAATAGTCCTGTTTGGGATCTCAGCGACCTCTATACCGATATTGACGATAATCGTATTACGGCGGATATCAAAGCATGCCGCAAGGATAGCGCCGCATTGCAAACCAACTGGCAAGGCAAGCTGGACAAGGCCAATGGCAGTGAACTTGCCGAGGTCATCACCATCTATGAAATGATTATCGAACGCTTGGGTCGTGTGCAAAGTCATGCACAGTTATTATTTGCAGCCAATACAGCGGATGCCAATATCGCAAAGCATCATCAGTCGATGCGTGAAGCTGGCGCAGAAATCGGCGCGCAATTGCTGTTTGTTGAGCTTGAGATCGCAACATTCGATGAAGCCCATATGAATTGGATTATGCAAACAGCCGAGCTGGCGCATTGGGCACCGTGGATTCGCCGGGTACGCGCAATGGCACCTTATCAGCTCTCAGCCGATATGGAAAAGATGCTGGCCGAACAGGGGCCATCAGGTCGCGGGGCGTGGGTGCGACTATTTGATGAAACAGCAACGGCAATGCGGTTTCCGTTTCAGGGCGATGAAGTCACCGAAGCCGAGATACTTGATATGGTGTCCAGCCCAAATGCCGCGCATCGTAAGGAAGCCGGTTTATCCCTTTCGACCACACTCAAAAAAAATGAGCGTCTATTTTCACTGATCATCAATACCATTGCCAAAGATAAGGAAGTTGAAGATCGCTGGCGTGGATTTAAGCGGCCAGTCGCATCCCGCAACCTTGCCAATGATGTTGACGATAATGTGGTTGACGCGTTGGTGCGTGCTGTTAATGACCGTAATGTCGATCTATCGCATCGCTATTATAGCTTGAAAGCAAGCTGGATGGGGCAAAGCCAGCTTGACTGGTGGGATCGTAATGCGCCGCTTATGGGTGATGATGATCGTGATTTTACTTGGCAAGAAGCGCGTGACATCGTACTTGATGCCTTTGGTAGCTTTGATCAGGATATGGCAACGCTTGCCAAGCCGTTTTTCGATAATAACTGGATCGATGCGGCACCGCGCCTTGGCAAATCGTCAGGCGCCTTTTCGCATCCGGCAGTGCCATCGGCTCATCCCTATATTCTGATGAATTTTTCTGGCAAAGCGCGTGATGTGATGACGCTTGCGCATGAAATGGGTCATGGGGTGCATCAGTGCCTTGCCGCTGATAATGGCTATTTAATGTCAGATACGCCTCTTACGCTGGCAGAAACAGCATCTGTTTTTGCCGAAATGCTGGCTTTTCGCCGGTTGCTTGATGCAACTGAGACTCCAGCCACACGCCGCGTATTATTGGCAGGCAAGGTTGAAGATATGCTGAATACAGTGGTACGGCAGATCGCCTTTCACAATTTTGAAACAGCGTTACATGATGCCCGCCGTTCATCTGAACTGATGCCAGAGGAAATTTCAGATATATGGATGGAGACTCAACGTGCCGCCTTGGGACAGGGTGTCAAGATTGGTGACGATTATCGCCCGGTCTGGAGCTATGTGCCGCATTTTGTGCATACACCTTTCTATGTTTATGCCTATGCTTTTGGTGATTGTCTGGTCAATGCCCTATGGCAAAATTATCAGAACGCCCTTGCCAATGGTGATGCGGCAGGTTTTGTATCCAAATATAAAGCTTTGCTCAGCGCTGGCGGTACCGAGCGTTATGATGTTGCGCTTGCTAAATTTGGTCTTGATGCAGGTGATCCGGCCTTCTGGTCAACCGGCCTTGATATGATTAGTGACATGATTGATGAATTAGAAAGTCTGGCATAATGGCATCTGAAGACAACAGGTCTCCTGACCGCGAAAGACAGTTTGGCGGTCGCCTTCGCCGTTATGCGCAAGTTACATCAACGATGGGTGGTTTGGCCGCGCGTGTGGCTGGCGAACGATATCTCGGATTTGATATTGATCGTGGTAAACATGCTGCTGATTTGCGCAAAGCGCTTGGTGGGTTGAAAGGCCCGATCATGAAAGTGGCGCAAATTCTATCAACCATTCCCGATGCTTTGCCGCCTGAATATGCTGATGAACTTGCCAGTTTGCAGGCCGACGCGCCAGCTATGGGCTGGTTGTTTACGCGGCGGCGCATGGCCTCAGAACTTGGCGCAGACTGGCAGGACAGATTTGCCAGTTTTACGCGCGATGCTGTTTCGGCAGCCTCACTTGGCCAAGTGCATCAGGCAACGTCGCTGGAGGGTGAAAAATTAGCCGTCAAACTACAATACCCTGATATGCAATCAGCGATCGAAGCTGATTTACGTCAGCTAAAGCTGCTTTTTCAGCTCTACGAACGCTATGATTCGGCGATCTCAACCCGCGATATCTATGATGAATTATCTGATCGGCTGAAAGAAGAACTCGATTACCGGCGCGAAGCTGCCAATCTTCGCCTTTACAGCTATATGTTGCGTGATGAGTCTGTTGTCACTTTGCCTGAATATGTTCCTGAATTGTCAACTGGTCGTCTTATGACAATGAGCTGGCTTGAGGGCACCCGTGTCATGCCATTTCTTGACACTAACCCAAGCCAAGAAACACGCAATGAAATAGCAAAGAATATGTTCCGCGTCTGGTATGTCCCATTTTATTATTACGGCGTGATTCATGGTGATCCCCATTTGGGTAATTATTCGCTACGCCAAGATAATTCGATCAATCTGATGGATTTTGGTTCGATCCGCCTGTTCCGTCCACAATTTGTTGCTGGCGTGATTGAATTATATAAAGCGTTGCGGGATCAGAATCGGGATCAAGCGGTTGATGCTTATGAACGTTGGGGCTTTACCGGTCTTGATAACGAGGCTATTTCGGTTTTGAACATGTGGGCTGAATTTATCTATGCCCCGCTTCTCGAAAATAAAGTGCGCCCGATCCAGGAAATGCGAAATGGCAAAGCGGGTCGTGAATTGGCTGGTAAGGTTCATCAGGAGCTCAAACGTATTGGTGGTATTAAGCCACCACGAGAATTTGTGCTGATGGACCGCGCGGCTGTAGGGCTTGGGTCAGTGTTCATGCATCTTGGTGCGGAAGTTAACTGGCACAATCTTTTCCATGATTTGATTGATGATTTTGACGTCAATAAGCTAGCGCAACGGCAAAATGAAGCTGCTAAATTTGCCGATATTCCGGAAGGTCTCATATAAAAGCTCTGTTATTTTTTAGAATTATTAGATATAAAGTTTTGGCTATCATAAATTAGCGCGTATAAAGGGGAGCGAAAACGCTTGAATTTATCGAGGATTTTATATGCCGACTCTTTTTGTTCCTGCTGAAATAGCCTCTGGCGAAACCCGCTGTGCCGTCGTACCCGAAACCATCTCAAAACTAGTTGCCCAAGGGCTGGACATTACCGTTCAAAGTGGGGCTGGCGCGTCTTCATCATATGACGATGCCGCGTTTGAGGCTGCTGGTGCCACGATTATAAAAAAGGCAAAAGATGGTTATGCAAAGGCTGACCTGATTTTCAAGGTGCGACCGCCGCAAATTGAAGAAACCGCTCTGATACAAAAAAATACTATAATATTGAGTCTTTTTGAAGGCTATGTGGATGCCAAGCGTAACACGGCTATTGCCAAAACAGGCGCGACCGTTTTCGGGCTAGAGTTGGTGCCGCGTATTTCGCGTGCGCAATCAATGGATGTTCTGTCGAGCCAGTCGAATTTAGCGGGATATCGGGCGGTAATTGAAGGGGCTTATGAATTTGGCCGTGCTTTTCCGATGATGATGACAGCCGCGGGCACAATCCCACCAACCAAAGTGCTGGTTATGGGTGCTGGTGTTGCTGGGCTTCAGGCGATAGCTACAGCTAAACGACTTGGTGCTATTGTCAGCGCTACCGATGTAAGGCCAGCGGCTAAAGAACAGGTCGAGTCGCTGGGCGGTAAATTTGTCGCGGTTGAGGATGAGGAATTCAAACAAGCTGAAACTGATGGTGGTTATGCCAAAGCGATGAGCGCTGAATATCAGGCCAAACAGCAGGCGTTGATCGCCGAAACCATCCGCGCGATGGATATTGTAATTACCACCGCGCTTATTCCCGGACGCCCCGCGCCCGAATTGGTATCTGCCGATATGGTTGCCTCAATGAAATCAGGGTCAGTGATTGTCGATATGGCGGTTGAACAGGGTGGTAATTGTGCCTTGTCCAAGCCGGACAAGATTGTCAAAGCCAATGATGTCACCATCATTGGTCATTGCAATATGCCAGGCCGTTTACCCAAAGATGCCTCCAGCCTCTATGCACGCAATCTAATGAATTTTGTCGGTTTGCTGTGGGATAAGGAAGCTGGCGCGTTAACAATTAACAAAGACGACGAGATTATCGCCGGATCGTTGGTGGCGGAAGCTGGAAAGCTTGTGCATCCATCGGTCACGAGCTAGCCCTGTCCAAAATTGAGAGGAGTCTTTTCATGTCACTAGCTGATACAAGTCAAAAAGCCGCTGATATGGCCGCACAAGCGGGGATTGATCCGCTATTGTTCGGCATAACTGTTTTGGTGCTTGCGTGTTTCATTGGATATTACGTTGTCTGGTCAGTGACGCCAGCTTTGCATTCACCTTTGATGGGTGTCACCAATGCGATTTCTTCGGTGATTGTTGTTGGCGCGTTGATTGCCGCTGGTCCGGCTGAATCCAATTTTGCCCAAGTGATGGGCTTTCTGGCGGTTGTACTGGCCTCAGTCAATATCTTTGGTGGCTTTATCGTGACTGAGCGGATGCTAGCGATGTTTAAGGGCAAGAAAAAAGGTGCTGGCAAATGAGTGCGACCATGTCTTCACTATTATATCTTGTAAGCGGCGTTCTGTTTATCTTGGCATTGCGCGGTTTGTCGTCACCTGAAACCGCACGACGCGGTAATCGTTTCGGTATGGCTGGTATGCTGATCGCAGTCGCCACAACATTGGCGTTACCTCAAGTTGAAAGCTATGGCCTTATCGTGTTGGCCATTGCCATTGGCGGCGGTATTGGCACCCTATTGGCCTTGCGTATTCAGATGACGGCTTTGCCGCAGTTGGTGGCTGCTTTTCATTCATTGGTTGGCTTGGCGGCCTGTTTTGTGGCTACTGCCGCCTATTTCAATCCAGAAGCTTATGGCATTGGTGCGCGTGGTGCGATTGGCATGGGCTCGCTGATCGAAATGGGTCTGGGTCTTGCGATTGGTGCGATCACCTTTACGGGGTCTATCATCGCCTTTGGTAAATTGCAGGGGCTTGTCAGTGGCAAGCCAGTTACCTTTGCTGGCCAGCATATGCTGAATCTAGTCATTGGGCTTGGTTTGCTTGCCGCGATTGCCGCACTGGTCATAACCAATGATGATTCGTTATTCTGGGCAATTTTTGCAGCCGCTTTGGTGCTTGGTGTGTTGATTATCATCCCGATTGGTGGGGCTGATATGCCGGTTGTTGTGTCGATGCTTAATTCCTATTCGGGATGGGCGGCTTGTGGTATCGGCTTTACCCTTGGTAACCCCTTATTGATTATCACAGGTGCACTTGTTGGCGCATCAGGGGCGATTCTGTCCTATATCATGTGTAAAGGCATGAACCGGTCATTTTTCAATGTCATTCTTGGTGGGTTTGGCGGCGATGATGCCGCGGCGGCAACAGGTGGCAGTGACGGTGATAAAACTGTCAAACAGGGGTCAGCCGAAGATGCTGCCTTTATCATGGAAAATGCCGATTCCGTGGTTATTGTCCCGGGGTATGGCATGGCGGTGGCACAGGCGCAGCATGCTTTGCGTGAAATGGGCGATATATTGAAAGCACGGGGCGTTACCGTACGTTATGCGATTCATCCCGTTGCAGGCCGTATGCCAGGGCATATGAATGTTTTGTTGGCTGAAGCCAATGTGCCTTACGAGGATGTGCTGGAACTTGAAGAAATAAACCGTGATTTTGCACAGACTGATGTCGCCTTTGTGATTGGCGCAAATGATGTGACCAATCCGGCGGCAAAAACTGATCCTTCATCACCTATTTATGGCATGCCCATTCTGGATGTTGAACTTGCCAAGACCGTCCTGTTTATCAAGCGCTCAATGGCATCAGGCTATGCGGGGGTGCAGAATGAAGTCTTTTTCCGCGATAATACGATGATGCTGTTTGGTGACGCCAAAAAGATGTGCGAAGAAGTCGTGCAGTCTCTGGATTAGACAAACCGTCATTTCAAAAGCCACAAAAGCAAAAGCCGCCCAGAAGGCGGCTTTCGATAAAGATGGGATCTGGTTATAAGCACAACCAATAAGGTTTAATGCTTAGAAGCAGGTGTATGGATTCTAATAGCCTTCACGCTCTAAGCGCTTACGCATGAGCTTACGCACACGGCGGGTCGACTCAGCGGCTTCGCGCGCGCGGCGTTCTGATGGCTTTTCGTAAGACCGGCGATTTTTCATTTCGCGGAATACACCTTCGCGCTGCATTTTCTTTTTCAGAACACGCAGGGCTTGATCCACATTATTGTCTCTAACGGTGACGAACACGTCTTTCACATCCTTTCAAAGATATTTGGTTTCCGTTTTGAGCGGAGACGTTTTCTATCATAGCGGTGTTCGGCTTGTAAAGCCTTTGCATGATTGTGCTTTGTAACAAGCCAAAGATGCTGGCAACTTGGCCTTAAGTACCTATATATAGGTCAAAGTGGGTGTTTTTGCCAAGGAATGGATAATGTGATGATGAAAAACAGGGACAAAACGCATAGGGACACCGATTCTGTGGATGATTCGCTGTCCAATGATGCGATAGCGATTCTTGATGCCGCTTTGTTGCATGTGCCATTTGATGGTTGGGGACGTGACACCTTGCTGGCTGGTGCAGAAGATAGCGGCCGTGATGTAGATATGGTTGATGCGCTATTTCCCAATGGTGCCGTCGATGCCATTCTGATGCATTCGGCACGCGCGGATGTGGCCATGGCTGATACATTTGCAACATTGCCGGATCGCCCTGAAAAAATTCATTTGATGATACGCACGCTTATTCTGTTGCGTCTGGAACAAGCGAGTTTGCATAAAGAGGCAATCCGACGCGGGCTTGCGGTGCTGGCTGTTCCGGCTAATGCGCCGGCCTCGGCAAAAGCATTATATCGTACAGTTGATGCAATGTGGCGCGCCGCTGGCCAGCGTGACACTGATTTTTCATTCTATACCAAACGGGCGACTTTAGCTGGCGTCTATAGCGCGACATTGCTGGCATGGCTGGCAGATAATTCGGGGTCAATGACAGCGACTGAGGCTTTTCTTGATCGCCGGTTACGTGAAATTGGCCGTATCCCCAAAATGACGGCACCAGCCAAGGCGGCAATGTCTGCAGGTAAACGTATGGCGATGGGGCTATTCTCGACAATGGCGCGTTCACGCTAGAAATACACCTTTCCTCTGTCGCGTTTTTCATTATGTTGGACTAGGTATTTGTTGGTCTGGCAAAAGCCGAAGTTTACGCTATAAATGTTGGAACATGCGTGATGAAAACGCATAGGAGAAAATATGCCTATTAAAGTGCCTGACAATTTGCCCGCATTGGAAACACTTCGCGCCGAAGCGGTTGATATTATTCCGCAGGAACTTGCGGTGCAGCAGGATATTCGCCCGTTGCGTCTCTTATTGTTGAATTTGATGCCGAAGAAAAAAGACACTGAAATTCAATTTGCGCGCCTGTTTGGTAATTCGCCATTGCAGGTCGAAATGATACTCATGACCACTGCCAGCTATACCCCACGTAATACTGAACCAGGTTATATGCGTCGTTTTTATCGGCAACTGGATGATGTTCGCGACGATTATTTTGACGCGTTGATTGTCACAGGGGCGCCGATTGAAACCTTGGCCTTTAATGATGTGACCTATTGGCAAGAATTGACTGACATCATGGAATGGTCCCGCACACATTGTTTCAGACGGCTTGGTATTTGCTGGGGTGCGCAGGCTTTGCTGCATTATTTTCATGATGTGCCGAAATATGAAATGGATGAAAAGCTGTTCGGTATTTTTGAGCATCAGCTCACTGATTTATCAGGCCGTCTTATGAATGGCTTTACAGATCGTTTCCCAATGCCGATTTCGCGCTATACCATGAATCGTCAGGACGATCTTGAAAAAGCAGGTTTGCAGGTTCTTGCCCAAGGACATGAATGCGGTGTTGGAATGGCTCGTGATGCACAGACAGGTGATCTGTTTGTGCTGAATCATTTGGAATATGACGCGGCCACATTAGCTGATGAATTTCACCGTGATGCTGCCGAGGGTAAAGATACCGCTTTGCCCAAGCATTATTTTCCCAATAATGACATAACGCAGACGCCGGTTAATTTTTGGCGTCCCTTTGCCTTTTTGCTGATGAGTAACTGGATCAATGATCTGTATCAGGCAACGCCATTCGACCTTGCCGCGACGTTAAAAGACCGCTAGCAATTTGATTATGACGCAATTTGACGGTTAGTATGACCCATCTTGCGGCCTTTTTTGGCACCGCTTTTGCCATATAAATGCACATGCACATGATCGCTAGCCAGTAACGCGGGAACATTGTCCATATGTTCGCCAAGCAGATTGTCCATCTGCCATTGTCCATAGGTGCTTATAGAACCAAAAGGCATCCCCGCCAAAATACGGGCAAGCTGGGTGAACTGGCTGGTAGCACAGCCTTCGATCGTCCAGTGAAACGAATTATGCGGGCGCGGCGCAATCTCGTTGAAAAGCACCCGCTTATCTTCGGTGATAAAGCATTCAAGAGCCATAACACCGAATATGTCCAGTGCATCAGCTAGTTTTGTTACCGCCTTTGTACCTGCCTTTATAAGCGTATCGTCAAGCGCCGCCGGGGCAACTGAACGGGCAAGGATACCGTCTTTATGCTGATTCAGGCTGGCAGGAAATACGCAGGAACGCCCATCTTGCGCACGCGCGATTAAAAAACTGGCCTCGGCGGTAAACGGGATCATCTCTTCAAGGATTACATCATCCGATCCCAAAGATGCAAACGCCGCATCAAGATCGCTTGTTGGTGAAATTCTGACCTGTCCCTTGCCATCATAGCCAAGCGTACATGTTTTCATAATGCCGTCTTTATTCAATTCAGTCATGGCAGAATGCAGCGCAGCGGCGTTTGTAATATGCCAGAAAGCTGGCGTATCAATGCCAAGCTCGCGCGCCAGTGTTTTCTCACGAATCCGGTGCTGTGCCGTATGCAAGGCGGCAATGCCTGGGCTGACCTGTTTATGTAGAGCCAGAATATCAAGCGTTGCGGCGGGAACATTCTCAAATTCACTGGTGATCACATCGACTGAATCGGCAAAGCCTATCAACGCATCATGGTCATCATAAGCCGCTTCGGTTGCGGCAAAAGCAATATCGCCAGCTGGGCTGTTGCTGGC